>JBBSQG010000602.1:0-1502 GCA_038258125.1 Solirubrobacterales bacterium | reverse complement strand
TGGGTCGTGCGGCTGCTCGCCGCACCGGACAACATCCCCGCCCACGAGGCGCTGCCGTGGGTCGCTCTGGGCTGGGCGATGTACGGCCTGTTCCTCGTGCTCGTGACGATCGGCGGGCGCGCCGGCGTGACCACGCGGACATTCCCGGCGGCGCTCGCCGGGGTGATCGTCAACGTCGTGGTGCTCGTCGCGCTCGTCGACCCGCTCGGGATCGCGGGGGCGGGGATCGCGCTCGTGGCGTCCTACGCGGTGATGCTCTTGGTGCTGCACCTGCTCACCCGGCGCCTCTTCGCGGTGCCGTTCGAGTGGGGCCGGCTGGTCCATGCGGTCGGGCTGCTGGCGGGGGTGGCGGTGGCCGGAGAGCTGCTGCTGCCCGACTCGGGCATGGCGGGCTTCCTCAGCCGCTGCGCTGCTGCGGCCCTCCTGCCGCCGGCGTTCGCGGCGACGGGGTTTCTGCGGCCGGCGGAATGGGCCGGGCTGCGCGGGCTGCTGGCACGGCGGCCGTTTCTCAGCCGGTGACCCAGACGCTCATGGCGCCCATCGCGACCGCGAGCACCGCCAGCAGGATCCCGACCCGGCTGGCCGCGCCGCCGATCGCGCCCGCCGCGCCGAGCAGGACGCAGGCCCAGATGAGGCAGAAGCTCGGGGCGCCGTATCGCCAGTCGGCCCAGTAGCTGTACGCCGCGCCGGCGAGTAGCCCGAGCCCGAGCGCGATCAGGGGAACGCCGACGACGAGCGCCACGCTCTCCGAGCAGATGCCGCCCCCGTCGCAGTCCGGCGCGGCGAGAAAGCTGATCCCCGCGGCGATCCCCGCGAGCGAGAGCAGGCTGGAGGCGAGCAGGGCGACGGTGTGGCGCGAGGACATTCACGGCGCCGTACCCCCTCGGCGCCGGCGCCACTCGGGCGCGGGTCGCCGGGTGCGGCCCACGCCGTCCGCGCGGGCGCCTACCGTCTGGCGCCGTGGCACACGCGATCGAGCTCTGGACCGACGGCGCCTGCTCGGGCAACCCGGGCCCGGGCGGCTGGGCCGCGGTCCTCGTCGCGCGCGAGCCGGGCGGCGCGGTCGCCAAGCAGGTCGAGCTGGCCGGTGGCGATCCCGCAACGACGAACAACCGCATGGAGCTGCAGGCGGTCATCAGCGGCCTGGCCTCGCTGGAGCGTCCGACCGAGCTCAGCGTGCACATCGACAGCACCTACGTGATGAACGCGATCGTCAAGCGCTGGTACGTCGGCTGGCAGGCGCGGGGCTGGAAGACCGCCGCCAAGCAGCCGGTCAAGAACCAGGACCTCTGGGAGCAGCTGCTCGCGCTGGTCGAGACCCACACGATCACCTGGCACAAGGTCAAGGGCCACGCCGGCGTCGCGCTCAACGAGCGCTGCGACGAGCTCGCGGTGGCGGCCTGTCAGTCGGCGCGCGCCTCCGGCCGCGCCGCGCCGCGGCCCGCGGCGTCCTGATCCCAGGCGCCGGAGGCCCGCTACGTCGTGTCGAACAATGCGCGCTC
>JBBSQG010000601.1:0-1507 GCA_038258125.1 Solirubrobacterales bacterium | reverse complement strand
GGGCGAGCGCATCTACTCGCTGGGCAACCCGCTCGACGTCGGCTTCGCGGTCACGCAGGGCACCTACAACGGCCTCGTGAAGCGCAGCTTCTACCCGCAGATCTTCTTCGGCGGCGCGCTCTCCGGCGGCATGAGCGGCGGACCCGCGCTCGACGAACAGGGGCGGGTCGTCGGCATCAACGTCGCCCGGAGGGTCGACGGCGAGCAGGTGAGCTTCCTGGTGCCGGCCACGTTCGCAGTGGCGCTGATCGCGAGGGGCCGCGACGCGAAGCCGCTCGCCGGGCCGGCCTACGCCATCGTCGACCAGCAACTCCTCGTGCACCAGCAGGCGCTCGCCGACCGGTTCATCGCGCAGGGCTTCAAGAGCGCGACGCATCCGCGTTATCGCGTACCGGTGCCGCCCGACGAATTCATGCGCTGCTGGGGATCGAGCCAGCCGTCGCGCACCGGTGGACTCGACTTCGAGCGGTCGGACTGCGTGATGGACACGCGGATCTTCGTCGGCGACTTCACCACCGGCACGATCGCGCTGCGCCACGAGAACTACGATGGCTCCAAGCTCGGCACGCTGCGCTTCGCTGACCGCTATTCGCAGAGCTTTCGCAACGAGGCGTTCGTCCGCCTCGGTCCGCAGCACCAGACCAAGCCACGCTGCAGCGAGGACTACGTCGACCGCGACGGCCTCGCGCTGCGTGCCGTGATCTGCCTGCGCGCGTACCGCAAGCTGCCGCAGCTCTACGACGTGTCGGTGCTGGTCGCCACGCTCGACCAGCCACAGTCGGGGGTTCAGGGCCGCTTCGACGCGCAGGGCGTCAGCTTCGCGAATGCGCAGCGCTTGGCCCGACATTACCTGGGCGCGTTCGGCCGGGTGCGGGCGTCGAAGGCGACACCTTGATCGCCAACGTGGGGTGCGCAAGTTGATCGCGCTGGTCGAGGCGATCGACCGCGACGGCTCGGTGCGCCAGGCGTGGCGCGTCGAGCACTGGCCGCTGACGATCGGCCGCGCGCTCGACAACGATGTCGTCCTCAGCGAACCGCACGTCGCGGCGCACCACGTCCGCATCGACGCGCCGGCCGACGGCGCGACGGGCCTCGTCGTCAGCGCCGGCGAGACACGCAACGGTGTCGTCGTCGATCGCCGGCGCATCGCCGGCGGTGCGAGCGAGACCGTCGCCGCCAGCGGGGGGGCCCTCGACGTGCACATCGGCCGCACGACGCTGCGGTTGCGCCTGGCGAGCCACACGCTGGCGGCCGAGGAGATGCTGGCGCCGGTCGTCGGCGGGTCGCTGCGTCTGTGGCCCACGGCTGCGCTCGGCGGCGTCGTGCTCGCCGGCGCGCTCTTCACGACCTGGCTCTCGACCGACCCCGACAACCTCGCCCGCGCCATCGGCACCGTGCTCGTCTCGACGGTCGCGATGTTCGCCGTCTGGTGCGGCGCCTGGGCGCTGCTGTCGAAGATCGTCGCCCAGCAGGGCCGTTTCGGCTGGCATGTGCGCGTCGCGCTCGG
>JBBSQG010000600.1:0-1512 GCA_038258125.1 Solirubrobacterales bacterium | reverse complement strand
GGGCACGCCGCCGTCGCTCGTGTGGGATGGACGCTCGCTGCCCCTCGACGCCGACCGCGCCGACCGTCGTCCGCGCGCCCAGGGATCGGTCGAGCTGGTGCCCGGCGGCGCGCTGCTGCTCTACACCGACGGGCTCATCGAGCGCCGTTCGCGCGTGCTCGACGAGGGCTTCGCGCAACTGCTCGCCGAGCTGCAGGCCCACCGCGAGGCAGGGGCGGCCTCGCTGGCCAGCGCGCTCGTCGACGCATTACGGCCCGGCGAGAAGCCCGACGACGTCTGCCTGCTCGTCGCGCGCCGTCACCGGCGATGACGATGCGACGGGTGCGGCTGGAACGCCCGGACATCCACGAACCTCCGAATCGGAACACGGTACGCGGCTTCTGACGCCGCGCGGCCGCGATCTTTCCCGGACGACGCTCCATAGGATGGACGGCAAGCCCATGGCCGACCTGCAATCCCGCACACGATTTGAGCCCACCGAGGTCGAGGCGCGGATTCTCGCGCGCTGGCTGGACAGCGGCCTGGTGCATCCCGAGGCGGCCGGCGACGCCGAGGAGAACTTCTCGATCGCGATCCCACCGCCGAACGTCACGGGGGCGCTGCACATGGGTCACGCGCTCAACGGCACGATCCAGGACGTGCTGGCGCGCAGCAACCGGATGCGCGGCAAGCGGACGAAGTGGATCCTCGGCACCGACCATGCCGGCATCGCCACGCAGCGCCAGGTCGAGAAGCTGCTGGAGTCCGAGGGCACGTCGCGCGCCGAGCTCGGCCGCGACGCCTTCCAGGAGCGCGTCTGGGAGTGGCGTGAGAAGTACGGCGGCCAGATCATCGAGCAGTTCAAGCGGCTCGGGGCAACGCCCGACTTCGAGGACGAGCGCTTCACGATGGACGAGCGCTACCACGCGGCGGTCCTGAAGGTCTTCGTCGACCTCTACGAGCAGGGCCTGATCTACCGCGATCACTACATGGTCAACTGGGATCCGGGCCTGCGTTCGGCGATCTCCGACCTGGAGGTCGAGGAGCGCGACGGCGTCGTCGACACCCTGTACTCGATCGCCTACCCGCTGGCGTCCGGCGACGGCGAGCTCGTGGTGGCGACGGTACGCCCGGAGACGATGCTCGCCGACAGCGCGGTCGCCGTGCACCCCGACGACGAGCGCTACGCGGCATTCGTCGGCCAGGAGGTCGTGCTGCCGCTCGTCGGCCGCCGCCTGCCGGTGATCGCCGACGAGTACGTCAAGACCGACTTCGGCACCGGCGCGCTGAAGATCACGCCCGGCCATGACCCCAACGACTTCGAGATCGGCCGCCGCCATGGCCTGCCGGAGATCAGCGTCATCGGCGAGGACGGGTTGATGACCGCCGCCGCCGGCGAGCGCTACGCCGGCATGACCGTGGCCGCCGCGCAGCAGGCCGTGGTCGCCGATCTCGACGCGCTCGGCGCGATCCGCGCGCGCGAGGAGTACGTCCACACCGTCCCGTTCAGCCAGCGCTCGGGCGAGCGCGTCG
>JBBSQG010000599.1:0-1523 GCA_038258125.1 Solirubrobacterales bacterium | reverse complement strand
CGGCCGCCGCGTGGCGACGGCGCGCCGCGGCTGGCCTACGCCGGCAAGCTCTCGCCGGAGTACGCGCTGCCTGCGCTGGCCGAGCTGTTCGCCGCGGTCCGGGCGGTGCATGCCGACGCCGAGCTGCACGTGGCGGGCGACAAGATCGCCGGCGACGAGGATTTCAAGCACTGGGCAGGCGAGTTCCTCGGGCACACCGACGGGCTGGTGTGGCACGGAGCGCTGAGCCGCGACGACACGCTCGCGCTGCTGCGCGGTTGCGACATCGGCTTCGGCCTGCGCACGGTGGAGCTGGGCGCGAGCGGCGAGGTATCCACCAAGGCGCTGGAGTACGCAGCGTCGCGCTGCCCGCCGCTGCTGTCACCCGGCGCTGCGACCGAACGGGTCTTCGGGACCGACTATCCGCTCTACGCGGCGGATTGCCCAACCGCGGTCGAGCGCGTCCTCGCGCTGCTCGCCGATGAGCGGCTTCTGCAGCGCACGCGCACGCTCGCGCACGCCCGCGCGCAGCCGCACCGCCTGTCGCGGGTCGACCAGGCGCTGGCCGCCGAGATCCCGCGGGCGGTGGCGCCGCCACGCGACACGGGGACGCGGGTGCTGATCGCGGCACACCAGCGGTCGTTCACCGCGGCCGTCGAGCGCGCGATCGGCGACGCCGGTGCCGAGCTGCGCCACGACACGTGGCTGCGCCACGGCGTGCATGTGGCGGCGAGCAGTGCCGCGGCCCGCGACTGGGCTGAGATCGTGCTGTGCGAGTGGTGTCTGGGCAATGCGGTCTGGTACGCGACGCAGCGGCGCGAGGAGACGCGCCTGGTGGTGCGCTTTCACCGCATGGAGCTCGAGACTCCGTACCCACAGCAGCTGGCGGTCGAGCGCGTCGACCGGATGGTCTTCGTCGCCGACCACGTGAGGCACGCGGCGTGCGAGCGGTTCGGCTGGGACCCGGCGGATCCGCGCTTCACGATCATCCCCAACAGCGTCGCGTGGGACCGCCTGGACCGCCCCAAGCTCGACGGTGCGGAGTTCACGCTCGGCATGATCGGCCTGGTTCCGTCGCTGAAGCGGCTGGACCTCGCGCTCGATCTGCTCGAACGCCTGCGCGCTGTCGACGAGCGCTACCGGCTATGGTGCAAGGGCAAGCTGCCGTGGGACATGACCGGCCTGCTGCAGCGTCCGGGCGAGCATGAGCACTACGCCGCCATCTTCGCTCGCGTGCGCGACGCGCCGCTGCTGCGCGGTGCCGTGTTCTTCGAGCAGGCCGGCGACGACATACCGGAGTTCCTGCAGCGCGTCGGCTGGATCCTGTCGCTCAGCGATGTCGAAGGCCACGCGACGGCGCTGGCGGAGGCGATGGCGGCGCGCTGCGTGCCGGTCGTGCTCGAGCGTCCGGGGGCCTTGGGGCTCTACGGGCCGCTCACGGTCCACGCCGACGTGCCGAGCGCGGCGCAGGCAGTCCTGCGCCTCCATGGTGAAGGCGAGCGCCGCGCGCGCGGCGAGCTGGCTCGAGCCGACACGGCGGCGCT
>JBBSQG010000598.1:0-1529 GCA_038258125.1 Solirubrobacterales bacterium | reverse complement strand
CCCGTCGGCGTGGGAGATCACCGCGATCTTCGAGCGGTAGCCCGGCTCGCGGGCCACGTCGGTGATCTCGACGAGGCCATCGGCGATCTCGGGCACCTCGAGCTCGAAGAGCTTCTTGATCAGCTCGGGATCGCGCCGCGAGACGATGATCGACGGTCCCTTCGTCGACGGAGAGACCTCCTTGATGACCGCCTTGACGCGCTGGGAGTGGTCGTAGCGCTCACCGTCGACCTGCTCGGACTTCGGCAGCAGCGCCTCGACGCGCTCGCGGATCTGCACGAGCGTGTAGCGGCTGTCGGACTGCTGGACGATGCCGGTGATCAGCTCGCCGACGCGGTCGCGGTACTCCTCGAACATCATGTCGCGCTCGGCCTCGCGGATGCGCTGCAGGATGACCTGCTTGGCCGTCTGCGCCGCGATCCGGCCGAAGTCGCCGGGCGTTACGTCGCGCTCGTCGATCTGGTCCTTGTACTCCTCGAACTTCGCCGGGTCGATCTCGGGATCGGTCGGCTCGACCATCTCCCCCGTCTCGGGGTCATACGTCGTCCCCTCGTCGATCGTCTCGACGATGAGGTGCGCCTCGAGGCGCTCGGGGATGATCAGCTCGATGACGCGGAAGTCCGCCGTCTCGGGATCGAGTTCGACGCGCGCGTACTTCGCGCTGTCGGGCTGCTTCTTGTAGGCCGACAGCAGCGCGTCCTCCAGCGCCAACCGGAGTTTCTCGGGCGCGATGCCCTTCTCCCGGCCGAGAACGGTCATCGCATCAAGGATCTCGCGTGACATGGCTCTACTCCTCGATCAGGTTGGATCGCTGGATGTCGGCATACGGGATCGCCACGAGCGTCGGCGGGTTTCCCTCCGCGGCGATCGTGACGGCTTGTTCTGACGCGCCGACGAGCTCGCCGGTGAACGACTTGTGCCCGTCGACCGCATCCCTGGTGCGAACCCGCGCGCGGCGGCCCAGGTAGCGGTGGAAGTGCTGTGGCTTGGACAGCGGGCGCTCGATGCCCGGCGAGGAGACCTCCAGCGCGTAGCGCTCGCGCGCCTCGGGCAGCGCCTTCGTGACGCGCTCGCAGAGGTCGAGCGTAACGCCGTCGGGATGGTCGATGAACACGCGCAGCGTCGACCCGCCGACGATCTCCGCGAGCAGCACCTCGACATCGGGCACGCTGGCGGCGAGCCTGGCCTCGATATCCGTCTGGATGGTGCTCACTGGCTACCTCCTCACGACACAAAAAAAAGCGGGCGAGCGCCCACTTCCGGTACTGCCTCCGGCCCGAAGCCGGAGCGAAAGCTGTCGATCGAGGATAGCACCGGTCCGCGCGTCGAACTGCCGGCGGCACGGACCCTGCAGCGGGCGGTGGCGGCGCCGCAGCCCTACGCCGCCCGGCCCCGGGAGCGGTCGCGGTACAAGCGGTAGTCGCTGCGCTCCGGCCGCAGACAGCAGGCCAGCGCGAGCGGCTTGCGCGCCTCCGCGTGGCGGCCGAGCTGCTGCAGCGAACGGCCGAGGCAGAACTGGGCGTAGTCGT
>JBBSQG010000597.1:0-1534 GCA_038258125.1 Solirubrobacterales bacterium | reverse complement strand
GAGGTCCTCGAACTCGAGCTCGAAGCCGGCGATTTGCGAAGCGAGCTGGACGAACTCGCGGACGGTGTGGGTCTCGCCGGTCGCCACGACGTAGTCGTCGGGCGTGTCCTGCTGCAGCATCATCCACATCATCTCGACGTAGTCCTTGGCGTAGCCCCAGTCGCGCTTGGCGTCCATGTTGCCGAGTTCGAGGACCTCCTGCTCACCGCGCTTGATGCGGGCCAGGCTCAGCGTGATCTTGCGGGTCACGAAGTTCTCGCCGCGCCGCGGCGACTCGTGGTTGAACAGGATGCCGTTGCACGCGTACATCCCGTAGCTCTCGCGGTAGTTGCGGACGATGTTGTACGCGTAGAGTTTGGCCACGCCGTACGGCGAGCGCGGGTAGAACGGCGTGGTCTCGGTCTGCGGGATCTCGACGACCTTGCCGAACAGCTCGGAGGTCGACGCCTGGTAGAACCGCGAACCGAGCCGGTTGGCGCGGATGGCCTCGAGCAGGCGCAGCACGCCGGTACCCGTGACGTCCGAGGTGTACTCGGGCTGCTTGAACGAGATGCCGACGTGCGACTGGGCGGCGAGGTTGTAGATCTCGTCGGGGCGGACCTCGGCGATCACGCTGTTGAGGCTGCTGGAGTCGCCCAGATCCCCGTAGTGCAGCGCGAAGCGATCGTTGCCGACCTTGCGACGCAGGCCCTCGATGCGGCCGCGGTTGAAGCTCGAGGTGCGCCGGGCCAGGCCGTGCACGATGTAGCCCTTCTCGAGCAGGACCTCGGCGAGATAGGAGCCATCTTGGCCGGTGACGCCGGTGACGAGCGCGCTCTTCGACATGGATTCGGACCTCGAACGCGCCGGTGGATCCCCGCAGGCAGCAACGGACAGCTACGGCCCCGAACGCGGGCGCAGTATGCCAAAGGGCCCCAGCGCACGCCAGGGCCGCGCTGCCGCGGTCGGGGCGCGAAGCCGGTGTAGACTGGGCGCATCCTCGTCGTACGCCCAGCGCAGGTGCTGTGGATCCCGCTGCTGCCTCTCGTGGGCGGAATCGCGTCGTTCGCCGTGGGGCTCGCCGCGGGTCGCGAGGCGATCATCTTCGTCGTCATCGGCGTCGGCGCGTTCGCCTGGGGGCTCTTCGCGGCGCGCAAGCTGACGCGCACGGGCGATCGGCTCCACCTCGTGGGCGTGGGGACGCGCGAAGAGCTCGGGGCCGACGCGGCCTTCGGCTACCGCACCGTGGGCAGCGGACGCAGCGTGTCGATCGAGGTCTACGCGAACGACGGCCGCCGCACCGTCGTGCTGTGGTCGATGATGCCCACGACCATGGCGGCGCCCCAGCGCACGACGGAGCGGCTCACCCGTAGCTTGGCCGCGGTCGCGAACCCGAAGGCAGCCCAGCAGGTCGCGGAGCAGATGCGTCCGATGCTGCAGGCGCAGAAGACCGTCGAGGAGTACTACGCGTCGCCGAAGCACCGCCGGGTCGGCCTCTACCTCGTGGTGGGCGTCGCCGTGTACTCGCTGGTGATGGCGCTCGTGTTCGGCCTGG
>JBBSQG010000596.1:0-1544 GCA_038258125.1 Solirubrobacterales bacterium | reverse complement strand
CCTGATGGACGACGAGATCCAGGGCGCCGGCGATCTGGGCCCGGATCGCCTCGTGCGGCAGCCCCAGCCCGGCCATCAGGGCCAGCGTCTCGACGCGGCGCAGCGCCTCCTCGGGTGAACCGGCGTGGACGGTCGACAGCGAGCCGTCGTGGCCGCTGGACATGGCGCTGAGCATGTCCAGCGCCTCGCCGCCGCGGACCTCGCCGACGACGATCCGGTCGGGCCGCATGCGCAGCGCGTTGCGCACGAGCCGCCGCACCGTCACCTCGCCGCGCCCGTCCAGCGACGCCGGCCGCGCCTCCAGGCGCACGACGTGGGCGTGGCGCAGGCGCAACTCGGCGGCGTCCTCGACGGTGACGATCCGCTCGCCGTCGCCGATGAACTCCGTCAGCGCGTTGAGCGTCGTCGTCTTGCCCGAGCCGGTCCCGCCGCTGATCAGAACGTTGCAGCGCGCGCGCACGGCGCAGGCGAGCAGGTCGTGCAGCGGCGGTGCCCACGTGGCATTGGCGACGAGGTCGTCGGGCCCGAAGCCGCGCGGGCGAAAGCGGCGGATCGTCAGCACCGACCCGTCGAGCGCGAGCGGCGCGACGACGACGTTCACGCGCGAGCCGTCGGGCAGCCGCGCGTCGCAGAGCGGCTCGGCCTCGTCGACTCGGCGCCCCAGCGGCGCGAGGATCCGCTCGATCGCGTGGCGCAGGTCCGCCTCGCCGGCGAACGAGACGCCGGTCGGCTCGATCCGCCCGCCGCGCTCGACCCACACCCGCCCGGGCCCGTTGACCATCACCTCGTCGACCGAAGGATCGGCCAGCAGCGGCTCCAGAGGCCCGAGCCCGAACGAGCGCTCGGCGATCCGCGCCGCCAGCCGGGCGCGCGCGTCGTCGTCGAGCAGGCCGGCCTCGCGATCGACGAGCGCGCGGATGCGCTGCGGCAGATCGCCGTCGTCGGCGTCGCGGCCGGCCTCGATCAGCAGGCGGTCGCGCAGCGCGCCGGCCAACGCGTCGAGCGCGTCCTCGTAGGCATCACCGGACAATGGGTTCATACCGGTCAAAGGGCGCGGGGCCGGAGAACTCGCCCCCCCCCCCGGAGGCCGGACCACGTGCGGACCACGCCGTCACGGCAGCCCGGCTCCCATCCGCAGCCCGGCCCGCCCGCGCTCGCGGTCGCCGCTGCCGCGGGGCAGCAGCCGCAGCTCACGCGCGAAGTCCTGCGCGGCGGCGAGGTAGACCGCCTGGCGCAGCGTGACACGCAGGGATGCAGCGACGCGCGGACCCGGGGCGCCCTTGCCCGCGGCCGCGGAGTCCGCCGCCACCGGGCTCGCCGAGATCACCTCGACGTCCTCCAGAGCGAGGACCGCCTGCTCGGGGGCGTCGTTCTTCGGCTCCGGCGTGACGAGGACGTCGACGCGGCTGCCGGGGATGACGGCATCGCCCGACCCGAGCGCAACGACCTCCGCGACGCGCTCGCCGCGGCGGACGTCCGGCCCGGCCGGCGCCGCGTCCTCGCGCACGATCATGCCCGCGTTGAGGTCGGCCTGAGCGGGGATG
>JBBSQG010000595.1:0-1571 GCA_038258125.1 Solirubrobacterales bacterium | reverse complement strand
CCGCGAGCTGCTCGAGGACGGGACCTACGGCTACTTCGCGCGTGCGCGTCGGGGCTCTGCGCTCTCCAAGCGGGCGTTCGCCGACGACGGCTGAGCAGCGCGGTTTGATCGACCCGCATCCGGCGTGGCATCCGACCTCGCGAATCGGCGGATGCGCAGCCCCGGCGGCGCCGGCCAATCTCGGCCACGACGCGTCAGACCGCAAACGCGCGCGCAACAGCGCTCGCGGCGACTACCATCTGGCCCGCTACCCGCGCGCGAGGCGACGACCGCCACGCTGCGCGTCACTCAGTCTTTGATGCAGGAGGAGAACGGATGGCTTTCGAGGTTGGAGACCGCGTCTACGCAGAGAAGTCCGGCCGGCGCCGGCGCACCGCGCGCCAGCCGATGCGGCCGGGGCGTCACGGCGTGATCGCGAGGGTTCTGCGCGGAGACCCGACCCCGCGCTACGAGATCAAGTGGGACGAGGGCGTCACGACGGTCTTCTCCCCCTCCGGCGCCTCGCTGCACGCCGACCCAAACTACGAGGCGAACGCGGCCAAGGACGAGGCGTAGGCGCCCGCGTTACGGTGCGCGGTACGCGACGCGGACCGCGGCGAGCGATGGCTTCGCGGCCCCCGCGAAGTCGTACAGGCCCTTCTCGTTGAGCCCCGGCGCGAGCGTCAGGCCGGGGCGCAGCTCGAGTACCGAGCCGCCGCGGAAGTCCGGCCGCAGGGCGTAGTCGCGCAGGTTCCAGACGATCGTGCCGCTCAGCTGCGTCGCGTCGCGTAGCCCGCGCAGGCGCCGGCCGAGCAGGTCGGCCTGGTAGCGCAGCCCGCCGAACGCGCCGCCCGCGACGCGCGCCGTGCCGGCCGCGCCGAGCTCGGTGACGACGATCGGCTTGTCCGGATAGAGGCCGCGCAGTTTCGTCAGGCGCTCGTCGGCCATCGCCGCCTGGCCGGCGGCGTCCTTGTCCAAGCCTTCGTACCAGCCGATGTAGTCGGTCACCCCGATCGCGTCGAGGCCCGCGAACACGCCCGGCCGGTTGGGCAGGATCCGCCCCCACAGGTCGGCGGCGACCGGCCGCGTCGGGTCGAGCTCATGCAGGCGCCGCGCCGTCTGGCGGATGTACTCCTGCTGGGCGGGCCGGCCGTTGCCGGCGACCTCGTTGGTCAGCGTCCAGGTGAGGATCGAGGGGTTCGCCTGGCCGGCCTCGGCGGTGCGTAGCGCGCGATCGCCCGCGGCCTTGATCTGCGCGGGCGACTCGGCCCGCCAGCGCCCGCCCGGCTCCCACGGGCCGACCTCCTGCCAGACGAGGATGCCGGCCGCGTCCAGGCGCGCGAGCATCGCCTCCGAAAGCGGCAGCTGCGAGCGCGTCGCGTTGGCGCCGGCCGCCCGCACGCCCGCGACGATCGCATCCTGGTCGGCCCCGGTCAGCGCGTCGCCGTGGCCGCGTGCGTCGGGCGGCAGCGCGACGCCGCGCAGCGTCAGCGGCTCGCCGTTGAGCTGTAGGCCGGTGGCGTCCCAGCCCCGCGCGCGCAGGCCGATCTTGGGCCGCGGCGTCGCCTCGCCGGGGCCGCCGTTGCGCCGGT
>JBBSQG010000594.1:0-1585 GCA_038258125.1 Solirubrobacterales bacterium | reverse complement strand
CAGCACGTAGAGCGCGAGCCCGGCGAGCAGGACCGGCCGGCGGCCGAAGCGGTCGCACAGCGGCCCGGCGACGAGCTGGCCGAGACCGAACGACACGATGAGGGCGACCAGCGTCGCCTGCGCCGCGCCGATCGAGGCGCCAAGCACGGTGCGGATCGTCGGCAGCGCCGGCAGGTAGAGGTCGGTCGTCACCGGCTGCAGCCCGAGCAGCAGCGTCAGCAGGACGACGATCGTCGCGCTGCTCATCGCGAGTTCCGGCCGCGGGGGCGGGGACGGAGGTGTCAGAAGGTCTCCCCGGGACCGAGGTAGCGCCAGTGGCCGGGCGGCAATGCGCCGAGCGAGAGGGCGCCGATGCGAACTCGTTTCAGCCCGGTGACGTCGAGGCCGACGAGATCGCACATGCGCCGAATCTGCCGCTTCATGCCTTCGCGCAGCACGAAGCGGAGCTGGTCGTCGTTGATCTGCTCGATCGTGGCGTGGGCGAGCTCGCGGCCGTCGAGCGCGAGGCCGAAGCGCAACGGCTCGAGGTCGACGCTCGACAGGCGCCGCCGATCGCGCGGGACGACGCGGACGAGGTACTCCTTCTCCACGTCGTTCGCCTCGCCGATCAGCGCCTTGGCGACGCGCCCGTCTTGCGTCAGCACCAGCAGCCCGGTCGAATCGATGTCGAGCCGCCCGGCCGGAACGAGGCTCTTCAGATGCTGTGGATGAAAGCGGATCGGTGCGTGGTCCTCGCGCCAGCGGCGCTCGGGCGTGACGAGCACGCGCGCCGGTCGGTATCCGTCCTCTGCCTGGCCGCTGACGTAGCCGACCAGCTTGTGCATCAGCACGGTGACGCGGTCGGCCTGCTCGCGGCGGGCGCGCGGGTCGATCGTGATGCGCTGCCCCTCGAACACGCGCGAGCCCAGCTCGGAGACGACGCGACCATCGACGCGGACCCAGCCGCGCTCGATCCAGGCGTCGGCCTCGCGACGCGAGGCGAGGCCGAGCTCGCTCATGCGCTTGGACAGGCGCACGCCTGCCGGGCCACCGGTGGCGGTCGCGTCGTCCGGCGATGCGCTTTCGTTCATCGGCCGCGCCAGAACAGGCGATCGAGGTCGCGCCAGTCGATCTGCCGCCAGGTCGGCCGGCCATGGTTGCACTGGTCGGCGCGGTCGGTGCGCTCCATGTCGCGCAGCAGCGCGTCCATCTCCTCGAGCTGGAGCCTGCGGTTGGCGCGGACGGCGGCGTGGCAGGCCATCGTCGCCAGCAGGCTGTCGCGGGCCCGATCCAGCGACGTCGTCGACCCCATCTGCGCTACCTCTGCGAGCACGCTGCGCGACAGCTCGACGCCGTCACCGCCCGCCAGCGCCGCCGGCACGGAGCGCAACGCGAGGGTCGCGGCGCCCACCGGCGCGAGGTCGAGACCGAGCTCGCGCAGCGCGTCGCCGTGCGACTCGGCGGCGGCTATCTCGGTGGCGCTCGCCGCGAAGGTGAGGGGCACCAGCAGCGTCTGCACCGCGCCTGCCGGGCCGACGCCGCTGGCGAGGTCGGCCTTGAGCCGTTCGTAGACGACGCGTTCGTGCGCGGCATGCATGTCGACGAT
>JBBSQG010000593.1:0-1601 GCA_038258125.1 Solirubrobacterales bacterium | reverse complement strand
CTGCGCCGCGGGTTGCGCGGGCGCGGGCGACGGTGCCGAGAAGTCGGGCGTGGCGCCGCCGGTGCCGGTGTCGGCGGGCGGGCCGCCGGCGGCCGGCTGGGCGGGCGTCGTGGCGTGGGCCGGGCTCGGCGTCGCGGTGACCACCGGCGGAGGAGCCAGCTCGATGGGTCGCGCGCCGCCGCTTTCGCCCGCGTTGGCGACGCTGCGCTTGAGGGCCGTCGCCGGCGCGGCGGGCTCGATGGACGTCTCGCCGTCCGTCGCATCGGCGGGCGCGGGGTCACCGGTCGGCGCGGCCGACGTAGCGCCCGACGCGCTCGGCGGCGCAGCCACGATCACCCGCGGCACGACGCTCGCGCGGGTCGAGACCGGCACCGAGGCGACCATCTTCGGAAGTGCCGCCTCGGGCACGTCGCCCGACAGCAGCGGCAGCGGATCGATCGCGCAGCTCTGACAGGCGGCCGGCCCGCGGCGGACCTCGAAGTGCAGGTGCGGGGCGGTGCTCGAACCGGTCGAGCCGACGAGGCCGAGGACCTGCCCGCGCCTGACGCGCGCGCCGGGGCGGACGTTCGCCGCATAGGCACTCATGTGGGCGTAGCAGGAGGCCAGGTGCGGGCGGTGCTGGACGCAGACGAAGTTGCCGTAGCCGCCGGATTGGGAGATGCCCTCGACGAGCGTGATCGTGCCGGCATCGGCGGCGTGGATCGGCGTGCCGGTCGGGGCGAGGAAGTCGACGCCGTTGTGCAGGTGGCCGGGGCGCGGGCAGCCGAAGTAGCCACAGCCGCCGACGACGCCCTTGACCGGGGACGCGAGCTCGCCGCGGCCGGGCAGCGGGAGCGTGCCGAGCAGGCGCCAGGCTTTCGCCCGCTCGATGACCATGGCGGCGGCGAGGCGGCCCTGGGGGCTGAGGCCGTAGCGGGCCGCGAGGGCGTTGGTCGCGGTCTTGCCGAGGCTCTCCCGTGCGTGGGCGGCCTTCAGTTGCGCGGCCAGCGCGATGACGACGTCGAAGTCGTCCTTGATCGAGGGGTGCGTGGCGGTGCGGTGCGGGTAGCGCGCCGGGCGCACGATGCCGCGCGGCGCGGCGTTGCGGTAGCGCAGCCAGCGCGTGTTCGTGGCAAGCGTCTTGGGCGCCTTCCCGAAGCCGGTCTCCTGGTAGTGCGCGGCCGCGACGAGATACAGCGAGACGTCGAGGCGCTGCTTGGCGATCGTGTAGAGCGAGACGTACGGGTGCGCGGCGAGCAGGCGCCGGCGCTCGCTGAGCGGCTTCTGGGCGCGGCGGATGTCGGCCGCGGTCGGCGTGCCCTCGACGTCGGCGGCGAGTTGCTTGACGGCAAACTCGGACTGCTCCTGGGAGGAGAGCGCGTTGCTCGTCCTGGCGCGCTGGCTGAACGTGAGCGCGACCGCGAGCAGCATGCACAGGATCGCCACGCCCACGAAGATCGTCGGCAGCAGCACCTGACGTGCGAGCCCCCCGGCCAGCCGTTTCTTGCGTGTCGACGCCTCCACCCGGCGGGGCCTTTCCACGCGGCGGCGTCGGCGTCCTGCGGCTGCAAGGAAAGTCGCATTACGCTGGCCGGGCTTTGATCGGCGTCATCGTTCCCGTG
>JBBSQG010000592.1:0-1602 GCA_038258125.1 Solirubrobacterales bacterium | reverse complement strand
TCCGCTCGCGAGCTCTCCGGAGAGCAGTGGTTCTTGCGCGTGGTGACGGAGCTTGGCGAGTTGATGGCGGAAGGGTCAACCGGTCCGCCGGTCACCGAAGCGGCGTATGCGTCGCGCGTGATGAGACGCGCGATCATGGTGTTGACGATCTGCGCTGCTTGGCTCGCGCACCATGAACGCTGACCGCTACACGGGCCTATCGGCGGCTGCCGAAGTCCGGGCAGCTGCGCCACGAGCCGCGTCGCGCGGCCCGGGCGGCGGCCTGGTTGGCGGTGTAGCGCGGTAGGCGGGCGAAGCGCCGCTGGTGGAAGCGGTAGACGGTCGCGAGGCCAGCGCGGATGAGGGCTGCGCCGACGTCGCCGCGTGGGCCGTCGATGTAGGCGATGGTGCGGTGGTAGACGTCGACGACGTCACCGGAGGAAGGCTCGGTCGTGATCGTGACGCGGGTGCCGGCCGGCGCCTGGCGGCGCGCGTACGCGGTCGCGGCCGCGCCGCCGCATTGCGTCAGGTGCTGGGTTTCGGGTGCCCCAGCGCCGAGCAACCGCACACGTACGGGCCGCGATCGGCCGGCGAGCTTCACGCCTGCGGTGTCGCCGTCGATCCAGTAGCTGATCGTGGCGTGCTGGCGCGAGCGATCAGCCGCTCGAGCGCTGCCGGCATCAAGCGGACTGTGGCCGATGGCGATGTGGTGCTGCTGGTGCGCGTAGAGCGCGGCGAAGCTCAGCACGATCGCGGTGAACATGAGCCGGCGAGCGCGTTTGGACGCCACGGCGCGCAGGATCGCAGCGGCCGGCGACGCGTTCGCGCCGCGACGGACGTAGCGGACGCCTCTAGCGGTCATCGGTGGCGACGTCGATGCGACGCGCCGCGGCCGGCTCGGCCGGGCTGTGGGCGCTCGCGTGGCGCTGGCGGTGCTCCGGCGGCCGCGGTGCGCGCGTAGCGCTCGGCGCCGGCGTCGGTGAAGGGGCCGGGCAGCTCGCCGCTCTGGATCTGCAGCGCGTAGAGCGCTTTGGCTTGGACGTGCGCGAGGAGCTCGTCGGGGACGTGTTGGGAGATGATCGCGTTGTCGCCGGCGACGATCGCGGCGGTGCGGCCGCGGTGGCTGATGATCTGGATCTCGGGCATGTTGGGCAGCTCAGCACGAGCTCGGCGCGACCGGCGTCGCTGCGCGCGTTTTGCGCGTCGCTTGGCGCAATGTTGTGACAAAGCGCCGTCGGTTGCCTGTCATGCCGGCGGCCCGGGCTCAAACGGTGTGTCGCAGATGGTGCAGAGGATCGGGCCGAGCGCGAGGACGCTGGGCGCGACGCGGATACGTCGTCCGCATGCGCAGACGCAGGGCGGCGGTCCGGGCTTGCGCGTGGCGTTGGCGCCGGTGAACTCGTGGCGGCGGTAGATCGTGATCGCGTGCTCGAGCTCTGAGATCGTTGCCGCGTATCGGGTCGCGGTGGCGGCCGGGAGCGTCGTGGTTGACCAGCCGATGACGGGGTGCTTGTCGATCTGCAGGCCGAGCTCCTCCGCGAGGCGCTTGAAGCGCTGGTTGTGGTAGCGGCCTTGGCGGCTGGTGTCTTGGATCTTGCGGGCGCGGGCGAGGGCGTGCGCGGC
>JBBSQG010000591.1:0-1611 GCA_038258125.1 Solirubrobacterales bacterium | reverse complement strand
GCGATCGATCTCCGGGAACGCCTGCGTGCGCCCCGAGCGCGGCGGCCAGACCATCTCGAACGTGCCGGGCCTCAGCGTCGTCGGGTCGAAGTCGCCTTCGACGGCGAAGGCGATCACGCGCTTGCCGCCCTTCTGGCGGATCTCGCCGAGCTCGAGCAGCGAGCGCTGCGGTGGCTCGTGGCCGAGCTCCTCGCCGAACTCGCGCCGCGCCGCGGCGCGCGGGTCCTCGCCGTCGTGCAGCTCGCCCTTGGGGATCGACCAGGCGCCGGCGTCCCTGCGTGCCCACAGCGGCCCGCCCATGTGGCCGAGCAGGACCTCCAGCGCGCCGTCGCGTTCGCGAAACAGCACCAGCCCGGCGGAGGTCCTCATGCGGGGCAGTCTTACGCGACCGGCGCGGGCGCGGGAGCGCCTACCACCAGCGGCTCGGCCGTCGTCCCGGCATCTCATCGGCGGCGAGACCCCGCGCGCCAGCCTGATGAACGTCTGCGCACAGATGGCCAAACGGGTACAACGTGCGGATCGATTCCTTGCGCGGACAGCTGCTCATCGCCGGGGCCACGCTCCCGGACCCGAACTTCGCTCGCACCGTCGTGCTCGTCTGCGAGCACTCCGACGACGGCGCCCTCGGCCTCGTGCTCAACCGGCCGGGCGAGCTCGTCGTCGGCGAGTCGGCGCCCGAGCTCGCCGACCTGACCGGCGACGACGCGGTGATCGGCAGCGGTGGTCCCGTGCAGCCCGACGCGCTGCTCGTGCTCGCCGAGTTCGAGGACCCCGAGCACGCCGGCATCCGGATCGTCGAGAACGTCGGCCTCGTCGGCGACCGCAGCGAGATCGACGACCTCGTCGACGAGACGCTGCGCACGCGGGTGTTCGCCGGCTACGCCGGTTGGGGGCCGGGCCAGCTGGACGCCGAGCTCGAGCGCGAGGACTGGTTCGTCGAGCCCGCCGGGATCGAGGACATCTTCAACCCCGACGCCGACGCGCTGTGGGCACGGGTACTCGCGCGCAAGGGCGCGCACTTCGCGCTCGTCGCGCGGATGCCGGTCGACCCGAGCGTGAACTAGCCGTAGATCGCGACCGCGGCGCTCGCGCCGGCGCCGGGCAGTGGCCCTGCCGCGCCGGGCTTGCGGCGGCGGGTAGGGTCGCGACCATGGCCGAGACGACGAAGTTCCTGCTCAGCGAGGATGCGATCCCGACCCACTGGGTGAACCTTCTCCCCGACCTGCCCGGCGAGCCGCTGCCGCCGCTGAACCCGCAGACGATGGCGCCCGCCGGCCCCCCGGATCTAACGCCGATATTTCCCATGGAGCTGATCGGCCAGGAGGTCTCCGGCGAGCCCGAGATCGAGATCCCCGAGGCGGTGCGCGAGGTCTACCGGCTGTGGCGCCCGACGCCGCTGTTCCGGGCGCGGCGCCTGGAGCGTGCGCTCGATACGCCGGCGCACATCTACTACAAGTACGAGGGCGTCTCGCCGGCCGGCTCGCACAAGCCGAACACCGCCGTGCCGCAGGCCTACGCCAACGCCCAGGCGGGCGTCAAGAAGCTCACGACCGAGACCGGCGCCGGCCAGTGGGGCTCGTCGCTGGCCTTCGCCTGCTCGCTGTTCGGCCT
>JBBSQG010000590.1:0-1618 GCA_038258125.1 Solirubrobacterales bacterium | reverse complement strand
GGGGGGGGCCCCGGCGGGTCGTGGGGTGGCGCTGACCCCTCCGGGGGCCGCGGCGCCTCGATCCCCCCCCACCACCCGGCGTGCGGCCCTACCTCGCCGCCAGCCGCCGGATGCGCTCGCCGATCAGCTGAGCCGTCGCGACGTCGTCGAGCGCGCTGGCCCCTCCGATGCTCATCGCCAGTCGCGTCGTCAGCTCGGGGTAGACGACCGTGCTGACGACGTCGTACGCGGGAGCGAGCGTGGGCGCGCCCTGGTCGTACAGCAGCGAGTAGTTCTTGCCGTGGGCGTCGCAGTTGCCCACGATCCAGTTCAACGCGACCGCGCGCAGCAGCCGCGGGAGCTCCTGCGCCGGCACGGACGTGCAGCTGCGAATCAGGCCGGCCGACTGCGCGATCGTCGGCCCTCCCTCCTGCTGGTACTTGCGATCCGCCGGCACGCCGAGCGCCTGACAGCAGTCCTCCTGATGCAACCGCCGGATCGGATCTCCGGTGAGATCGCGGTCGTAGCGTTCGACGATGAGGTAGGGCAACCCCGACGTCGTCGTGGCCTTTGCCATGCTCGCGGTTGGCAGCTCGCAGGCGCGTGCCAGCGCCATGCAGAACGCCTCGTTGTCGACGAGGCCCGGAAACCGGGCCGGCTGCGGCTTGAGGATGTGCGTGGTGGGCGCGGCCGAGTTCGTCGGCAGCGCCATGTGCCCGTCGTCCTCGATGATGACCGGCACCTTCGGTAGCGCGCCGGCGAGCGACAGCCGGATGCCCTGCGTCGGAATGACGCCGTTACCCCCGCGGCCTGCGCGCCTGGTCCAGCCGCCGCCGGTCGCGCTTCGTCGGCCGTGCCCCGAGGTCGGCGCCCGGCGCCGGTGACTGTAGCCGGCGCTGCTCGGCGGCGAGCTCGCGCGCGGCGGTGCTGTCCGGCGTCTCGCGGTAGAGCGCCTGGGCCTGCACCGCGGGCCCGCGCTTGTCGGAGATCGCGCGTACGACGATCACCCGGCGGGTCTGGCCGATCCTCAGCTCGAGCTCGTCGTCGACGCAGACCTCCTTGCTCGCCTTGACGCGGACGCCGCCCAGCTGCACGCGGCCGCCCTTGACGGCGTCGGCGGCGAGCGAGCGGGTCTTGAAGAAGCGCGCCGCCCACAGCCACTTGTCGATCCGGGTGGACTCCACGTCCGCCGATGATCGCAGTCCTATGCTCAGGGACGAGCGGATGGCGATCACGGCGGACCTCAAGATCAGCTTTCCGCCCGAGCTTCCCGTCTCAGCGCGCCGCGACGACCTGCTCGCCGCCATCGCCGCCCACCAGGTCGTCATCGTCGCCGGTGAGACCGGCTCGGGCAAGACGACCCAGCTGCCGAAGATCTGCCTGGAGCTCGGGCGCAGCGCGATCGCCCACACGCAGCCACGCCGGATCGCCGCGCGCACGGTCGCCCAGCGGATCGCCGACGAGCTGCAAACGCCGCTCGGCGGCGCCGTCGGCTACTCCGTCCGCTTCGACGACCAGTCGAAGAAAGACACCCTGGTCCGGCTCGTCACCGACGGCCTGCTGCTCGCCGAGATCCAGCGCGACCGCCTGCTGCGCCGCTACGACACGATCATCATCGACGAGGCCCACGAGCGCAGCC
>JBBSQG010000589.1:0-1620 GCA_038258125.1 Solirubrobacterales bacterium | reverse complement strand
CCCTCGGGTCGCGGAAACCGGGAGCGCCATCGCCCAAGTCTCGCAAGCGGCCCGCGCCGTGCGAGGATCGCTGAGTGAGGATCCTTGCGGTATGCGCCGTCGCCCATCCCGGCGGCGCCGAGATCGGCCTGCTGCGGCTGGCCGTTCGGCTGCTCGCGCGCGGCCACGCGCTCACGCTCGCGACGCCCGAAGCCGGTCCGCTCGACGACGCCGGCCTGCCCGTCGGGCGCCTGCAGCTCGGCGGCCTGGAGCGCGGCGCCGGGGCACGCGCGGCGGCGAGCTTCCCGCGCGCCCGCAAGCTCGCCGCCGCCCACGCCCTCGTCTACCTCAACGGGACCGTCAGCGGCCGCCTGCTGCCCGGCCTGACCGGCCGGCGCAGCGTCCTGCACGTGCACGACATCGTCGAGCGCGTCCCGCGCGTCTGGTCGCGCGCCGACGCGGTGCTGGCGGACTCCGGCGCGGTCGCCGACGCGTTGCCCGGTCTCGACGCCCACGTCGTCTACTGCCCGGTCGAGCTCGACGTGGCCGCCGTTCCCGCCCCGTGGCCACCGGACGACGGCCCCGCCCGCCCCGTCGTCGGCTTCGTCGGGCGGATCGAGCCGCGCAAGGGCCCGCTCGACCTCATCCGGGCGGCGCCGGCGATCCGGGCCGGCGCGCCCGGCACGCGGATCGTGCTCGTCGGCGACGACCCCTACGACAGCGCACCCGAGTACGCCGCGGAGGTGCGCGCGGCCCACGACATCGAGCAGATCCCCTGGGTGCCCGACGGCGCGGCCGTCATGCGCCACCTCGACGTGCTCGTCGCGCCCTCGCGCCAGGAGCCGTTCGGCACCGTCCTGGCGGAGGCGATGGCGGCCGGCACGCCGGTCGTCGCCACCCGCGTCGGCGGCCTCGCCGAGGTCGTCGTCGACGGCGTGACGGGACGCCTCGTCGAGCCCGGGCGCCCCGACGAGCTCGCCGCTGCCGTGCTGGAGGTGCTCGCCGCGCGCGAGCGGATGGGCGCCGCCGCGCGCGAGCACGCGCCGCGCTTCGGCGCCGACCCCTACCCCGCCCGCGTCGAGCGGATCCCGCTCGACGCCGCGGCCGGGAGCCGCGCGTGAGCCCGCGATCCGCGCGCGGAGCAGGCAGTGGCGACCCGCCGCCGCCCCAGCGGCGGATCGTCTTCGACAGCCGCCCGACGCGCGACCCGCGCGGGATCGGGCGCTACGCGAGCTGCCTGCTGACCGCGCTCTACGAGAGCGCGACCGCCGACGACGAGATCGTCCAGGGCCACCGGCCGCGGCGCAGCGACATCTTCCACGCGCCCTGGATCGACGGCGCGCTGCTGCGCCCGCCCTGCCCGCAGGTCGTGACGCTGCACGACGTCGTTCCGCTCAAGCGCCGCAGCGAGTACCTGCGCAGCGGGATCCGCTTTCGCATGCGCTACCTCGCCGTCGAGCGCTCGGCGCAGCTGATCGTGCCGACGGCGGTCGTCGCGCAGGAGGTCGTCGAGCACCTGAAGATCGGGCCCGAGCGGATCACCGTGATCCACGAGGCGCCCGCGCCGGGGCTGCATCAGCGGGGGGCCGACGAGGTCGCCGCCGTGCGCGAGCGCCACGCGCTGCCCGAGGAGTACCTGCT
>JBBSQG010000588.1:0-1623 GCA_038258125.1 Solirubrobacterales bacterium | reverse complement strand
GCTCGTCATGGCCGCCGGCACATCGCAGGCCGCCGACGTCACGTGGCGACTCGGCAGTTCGGTGGGCCCGAAGGACACCACGACGCTGCAGCTCGAGGACCTCGCCAGGCGCGTCGGCCAGAAGTCGGGCGGCCGCTTCAAGATCGACGTCATCCCGATCGAGACCATCGGCTTCAAAAACGTCGACTCGCTGCGCGTCCTGAAGCAGGGCGTGGTCGAGGCGATGAACATCATCCCCTACTACGTGGTGCGGGACGAGCCGCTGATGGGTGTCTTCGCCCCGCACGGCGTTCTGCTCGATGCCGAGCAGAACCTGAAGATCGTCGACGAGCAGTACCGGATCGGCGCCGAGATCCTCGCGGCCCCCAAGTGGAACATCGTGCAGGTGGCGCGGGCACCGTTCGGCGCGTTGCGCGACCTGATCATCATGTCGAAGGAGCCGGTCAACACGCTCGAGGGCCTGCGCAAGATCAAGTTGCGCCACTTCACGAAGGACGGACTCCAGGCCTTCAACGCGCTCGGCGTGTCGACCCAGAACGTGCCGTCGTCCGAGCTCTACCTGGCGCTCAAGACCGGGGTGGTCGATGCCTCGGTCTACAGCCCTGTCTACGGCCAGTCGCAGTCGATCTACGAGGTCACCTGCTGCATGAGCTACCTGGCCGCGTTCTCGATGGCGTATCCGTTCTCGATCGGTGTCAACAAGGACGTGTGGGCCAAGGTGCCGCCGGACCTGCAGAAGCTCTTCGTCGACGAGGCCAACGCAATGTGGCGCGAGTCGCTCGAGACATGGAAACACGGCGCGGCGGAGAAGAAGGCGTACGAGTTCCTGGCCACCAAGGGAATGAAGCTGCTCGATCCGATGCCGGTTGCCGACCAGAAGCTCATCCAGGCCGAGCTGCTCAAGATCTGGCGCCAGCAGTCCGAGAAGATCAGCCCCGCCGCGCTCGGTTATTTCGAGCGCATCAACAAGGCGCTCAACAGCAAGTAAACGCGAGATCCCGATGATCGTCTTCACCAACGCCCAGGTCTTCGACGGCCTGAACGAACGGCTGGTTGCCGCCAATGTGGTGGTCGACGGCGAGCGCATCGCGTCGGTTTCGGACGCGCCACCGCCGCCCGACGCCGAGGTCGTCGACTGCGGTGGCCGGGTGCTGATGCCCGGCCTCATCGATGCGCACATCCACGCCTATTTCTACGACATGAACGTCAACCGGCTGGAGCGTCTGCCGGTGACGATGTATGCGCACCACGCGGCGAACATGCTGCGCGACATGCTCGACCGGGGCTTCACCACGGTGCGCGACACGGGTGGCGCCGACTACGGCCTGTGGCTCGCCATCCAGAAGGGCCTGATCACGGCGCCGCGTCTCTACTACTGCGAGAAGGCGCTGAGCCAGACCGGCGGCCACGCCGACACCCGGCACCACCACGACTTCCACCATCACGACGAGCACGTCGTGATGTGTGGCTGCTGCTTCGCCAACCCGCTCGGCGTGATCGTCGACGGGGTCGATTCCGTCCGCCGCGTGATCCGCGAGCAGCTTCGGCGCGGCGCCTCGTTCATCAAGTTCATGGGCTCGGGCGGCGTCGCGTCGGTGTCCGATCCGCTCGAGGGCATCCAGT
>JBBSQG010000587.1:0-1627 GCA_038258125.1 Solirubrobacterales bacterium | reverse complement strand
TACGGCTGCAGCAGCCCGGCGGCCTCGTTGAAGTCGGCGACCTCGCAGCCGTTGGTGCGCGTGAAGCGGCGGTCCACTCTCGTGCCGTCGATCGTGCCCGTCACGCGGGCTGTCTCGGGCCCGCCGTAGATCTGGGTGCACATGCGGTCCTCGTCGGGCTGGGTCGTGAGCAGCTTGCGCAGCGCGCGTGCCTGCGTGCACAGCCGACCCGCATCCTTGCCGCCGAAGAGCTTGCCGGTGGCCTGCGCGGCGCCGCCACGGCAGGTCAGCTCGCCCTGCGTGCGTTGGCCGGCGCCGTCGTCGTAGGCGACCTTCAGCTCGATCTCCCCCGCGGCGGAGGTGGCGGTCGAGACGGTCGGCTGTGTGCCCGTCTCGTCCTCGCCGCAGCCGCCGAGCGCGCCCGTGGCAAGCAGCAGCAGGCCGAGCCCGAGCAGCGCGGCGATGCCGGGCCGGGCGGGCAGCATCGTCAGCCGGTCTCCTCGGAGGGCAGCAGATGCCCGTCGTTCTCGACGTAGCCCTCCTTGGCGCCGACCGCGAGGTAGATGAGCTCCTCGTCGCCGACGTTGCGGATCCGGCGCACGGTGGCGGCATCGATGCGCGCGACGCCGCCCGGGCCGAGGCAGTGCACCGACCCGTCGCCGAACTCCAGCTCGGCGTGGCCCTGGTGCACGAAGTACGTCTCCTCCTGCTCGTAGTGGTAGTGGCGACGGCCGGCGAACGTGGCCGGCATGACGATCGCGTTGATGCCCAGCGCCTGGACGCCGAACGCCCCGCGGATCTTGCGAAATCCGCCGCCGTCGCCGAGCGCGGCGATGTTGCCCACGGCGTATCCCTCGCCCGTCACGACCTCGTGTGCTTCGTCCTCGGCCATCGCGCTCTCCTCTCGCTCGCAGGGTGCTGACACGATCGTAGGAGAACGACCCAGCCGGGCGGGGCCGCGTGGTACGGGGCCGCTAGAGCGGCGAGCACTGCTTCACGCGAAAGGCCCGCTCGTGAGCGGGCCTTTCGTCCTTCTGCATCAGGTGAGCAGGATCACCAGGATGATGATGATCAGCAACGTCCCTAGGCCGATGTACATGTCTCTCTCCTTTGGTCAGTGAGAGCGGTGTACCCCCGCCGGGGCGCCGTCAAGCCGGGCGCCCCAACGCTCAATGATCTGCGACGGACCCGTCCTCGGGCGTCATCGGGCGCTGCTCGTCAAACCAGCGCTGCATGCCGCCGGCCATGGAGTAGGCGTCGATCCCGACGCCGCGAAACGCCTGCGCCGCCATCGCCGAGCGCGAGCCCAGGCGGCAGTGGAAGATGACCGGACGGTCGGTGTCGATCTTCGCCGCGTTGGCCCCCAGGTGCTCGAGCTCGAGGTGGATCGCGCCGTCGATGCGGCCAGCTTCCCACTCGTAGGGCTCGCGCACGTCGATGACCTGAGCGCTGTCGTCGGCCAGCGCGGCCTGCGTCTGCTCGGGCGTGACCTCGAGGCTGGCGGAGTCGAAGCTTGATGTCATGTGCGCGAGGGTAGCGCCCGCCCAGCGGCCGGCGCTCAGCGCAGCGCGGGCGGCGCCTCACGCGGGTCCGGCAGCGCGCGCGGCCGCATCCGCGCCCAGATCCCCGCGGCGACGAGCAGCAGCAG
>JBBSQG010000586.1:0-1642 GCA_038258125.1 Solirubrobacterales bacterium | reverse complement strand
CGTCGCGGGTGCCGCGCCCACGCCGCCGGACGCCGCCTCCAGCGCCAGCATCGTCGGCGCGGCCGACGGCAGCCCGGTCTGCGCGCTCGAACTCACCCGCGCGCTGGCTCGGGGAGGCGCGAGCACGCTGCCACGCACCGTGCGTCAGGCGATCACGGAGCGGCTCGTCGGCCTCGACCCGGCGACAACCGCCGCGCTCACCGCGCTCGCCGTCGCGGACGAGGAACTCGATCTCGCCAGCGTGCTCGCGCTGACTGGGCTCGACGAGCCCGGTGCGTTCGCGCTGCTCGACGCCGCGCTGGACGCGGGCGTCCTCGTCGTCGCCGCAACGCGCTACCGCTTCCGCCACGCGCTCGTCCGCCAGGCATTGACCGACGATCTGCCGGCGCATCGCCGGCTGCAGCTGCACCGCGACGCCGCCCGGCGTCTCACGACCGCGGGCGCGCCGCCCGAGCTGATCGCGCACCACGGGCTGAAGGGCCAGTGTCCCGGCGAGGCGCTGAGTTGGCTGCTGCAGGCCACGCGCCAGGCGATCGGCGTCGGCGCCTTCGCCGACGCGCTCGCCCAGATCGACCGCCTGCTGGCCGAGTCGCCCGTCCACCACGACGGCCTGTCCCTGCGGGCCGAGATCCTCGATGCGCTCGGTGACGGCCGCGCCCCCGGCGCCTACGCCGCCGCCGCCCTCGCGGTCGGTGGCCCCGAGGCCCACGAGCTGCGCGCCCGCCAGGCGCTCGCGGAGCTGAAGGCCAGTGATCCGCAGCGCGCGCTGCGGACGTTACGTGGCATCACTCCGAAGACGACGGCCGGCCGGCTCGCGGAGGCGCTGACGCTGAGCGCCGCCGCGGCGATCGGGGCATACGCCGATGCCGAGACCGCGGCGGCGAAGGCCGACGAGGCACACCGGCTCGCACTCGAGTTGGGCGATCCGGGGGCGATCCTCGACGCGACGTGGGCTCACGCGCTCGCCGCGCACGCCAAGGGCGAGCTGCCGGCGCGGTTGCGCGAGTACCTGCGCGCCACCCACGATCTTCCCGAGCTCGCGACGCGCGTCTTCGACGGGCAGCTGTGCGTCACCGAGCGGATGCTCTACGGCGGCCTGCCCAACCACGAGATCATCGCCTTCGCCGACGAGCTCGCCGCCGAGGCCCAGCGCATCGGGGCAGCGCGGGGTCACGCGTTCGCGCTCACGCTGCGCGGCGAGGCGACGATCCTCGCCGGCCGGCTGGACGAGGCTGACCGCGACTTCGCCGAGGGTGCCCGGCTGCACGGCCGGATCGGCGCTGTCGCGGGGGAGGCACTGTCGCTGCTCGGCCGCGGGCAGGTGGCGATCCGTCGCGGGCGACCCGAGCACGCGACGCCGTTTCTCAGCGGCGCGCTGCTCATGGCGCGCGAATCGGAGGTCGGTCATCACACGCTGGACCGCATCTATGGGGCGATGGTCGAAGCGGCGGTCGATCCGGCCCGCGGCCTGCGGCTCGTGTGCGAGGCAGAGAGCGCGATCCAGGGGCCGGCCGAGACGTGTCCGACGTGCCGCATCGCCTTCATCGTCCCGGCCACGATCGCCGCGGCTCGCGGCGGCGACCTCGAGCGCGCGCAGCGCTACCTCGATGATTGCGGGACGGCGCTGTCGATCGTCGCGCTG
>JBBSQG010000585.1:0-1644 GCA_038258125.1 Solirubrobacterales bacterium | reverse complement strand
CGGCGACGGCGCCCGTCATGGCTGTCGCAGGCGCTGTTGCCCCAATGGCGCCGCCGCCGGCCGCGGCTCTCGCGCCGTCTGCGGTCGAGGTGGCGATGGTGCAGCGGATGCCGGCCTACCCGGCAACCCGCATGCGTCCCGCGCCCGGCCCGCCCACGGCGGCGGCGGGCCCGTCACCCGTCGCACGCGCGTTGCCGCGCGTCCACGTCAACGGCCGCCCGGCTCCGCCTGCGAGCCCTACCGCCGCCGCGCCGCGCCATGACCGCGCAGTCCAGTCCGGCGCCTGGGCGGCCGCATCGACCGTCGCCCACGAAGCACCGCCCGCGCCGACGCTGCCGGTGCCGGCAGCCCTGACGCCGGCCGCTGCGCGTCCCGAGCCGACGCGCACGGCCGTGCTCGCCGCCTATCAGCAGGCCATCCGGGCGCTACCGGCCGCACCCACCGCGCCGGCCGCCGCCGCTCCGGCGCCGGCCCCGGCCATCAGGCCCGCGCCGATGACGACCGTCTCGGTGCTCGCTCGCAGCGTGTCGACTCCCACCCCGGCGGCGCCGCTGTTCACGCCGTTCGGCATCTCCCGTCTGCAGCGCGCGGAGATGCAGAACGGGCCCGCGCCGCAGCCCGAGGCCAGCTCCAACGGCGTGGCGAAGCCCGAGCCGCCCGATCTGGACCTGCTCGCCGACTACGTGCTCGAGCGTCTGCGCCACGAGCTGCGCGACGGACGCGAGCGACTTGGCTTCCTACTGGATGACTCGCGCTGATCCGATGGCCGGCCCGTCTTCCCCCCCCGGATCAGCAGGCGGCGGCACGTCCGCCGCCGCCGGTGCCGCCTTCACGGTCGAGGTACTCGGCCTGACCCTCGGGACGTTCTCTGCCATCCGCGGGCTCGAGGCGACCGTCGACGTGCTCGAGTACCGCGAGGGTGGGATCAATGACGTCGTGCACCGGCTGCCGGGTGCGATGACGTACCCGAACATCGTGCTCACCAACGGGGTCACGAGTCCGGCGATCGAGCAGTGGTTCGGCAAGACCCGCCTCGGCGCCGAGCGCCACACGATGACCGTCACGTTTCTCGACAACCTGGGCAACGCGCTGCGGGCATGGTCGTTCACGGACGCGTTTCCGGTTCGCTGGAGCGGACCGACGCTGGCCGCGGGCGACAACACGATCGCCGGCGAGGAGCTTGAGGTGGCCCACAGCGGGATGAAGATGGAGCGGCCATGATCGACGAGCACGACAAGGATTCCGAGCCGGACGACCCGGACGTTCCGCAGGACACGTCCGAGCAGAAGAGCGCCGAGCAGGAGCAGCCGCCGGCCGCGCAGCAGTCCGGCCCCGATCCGACCGATCCGACCGACGCGGCCGGCGCGGCGGCCGCGCGGGGCGGTGGTCAGGTGGCCCAGGGCGGGATATCCGGTGGCTCGACCGGCGGCGCTGCCGCCGCGGGCCAGGCGGCGCAGAGCGGCATGGGCGAGGCCACGCAGGGTGCCGCGTCGGCGGCCGGCAAGGCGGCCACCGAGGCCGGCGGACCGGTCGCGGGGCAGGCCGCGGAAACCGGCGTCAAGACGGCCGGCGCGACAGCCCAGGGCGCCTTGAGCGGCGGCTCGCAGGGCGCCGCCGCGGCGGCCGGCCAGGGCGCGCAGGCCG
>JBBSQG010000584.1:0-1656 GCA_038258125.1 Solirubrobacterales bacterium | reverse complement strand
ATCTGGGCGATCGCCGCCGCGTGCGTGCAGCGCACGTCGTTGGCGAGGATCTCCAGGCCGGGGACCGAGTCGGCGTGCGCCGTCTTCGTCAGCAGCAGGTTGCGCGACTCCTGGAAGGCGTCGATCTGCTGCGCGCCGGGGTCGACCTTGATCATCCCCGACCAGACCGTGTTCGAGCGGCCGTCGAGGATGCCGCGGAAGGCGAGGTCCGACGTCGTGTTCGGCGCCGCGTGCTCCTGCGTCGTCGCGTAGTCGAGGTGCTGGCGCCCGCGCGTGGCGTAGGCGCCGGTGACCTTCGCGTCGGCGCCCCTGCCGGCCAGCTGGGTGTCCATCGCGACGCGGCCGTTGCCGGCGCCGAAGCCCAGCGCGATCCAGTCCAGCGCGCCGTCCTGCGCGATGACCGCGCGCTGCGCGCCGAAGATCCACGACTTCTCGCTCAGGCCTTGGGCGCAGACGTAGCGCAGGTTGGCGTTCGCACCGACCGACAGCTCGCTGACCGTGCTGAACAAGGACTTCTGGTCGTCGTCGGTGGAGAGGTACTGCTCCCAGACCTCGGCCTGCGCGCCCTCTTCCAACACGACGAGCGTGCGCCAGTGCAGCGCGGTCTGCGCCTGGGACTGCACGACGGTGACGACGATCGGCGTCGTGACCTGCACGCCGCGCGGGACATAGACGAACGCGCCGCCCTGCCAGCCGGCCTCGTTGCGCGCGACGAACGGGTCGTCGCCGGAGACGATCGAGCCGAAGTGCTGCTCGACCAGGTCGGGGTGCTGCGCGACGGCGGACGCCAGCGACATGACGAGCACGCCGTCGGGGGACTGCTCCAGCGGATCGGCGAAGACGTGATCGACCTGCTCGAGCAGCGTCGCGCCGGGGGGCGCCTCGATGACGCCGAGGCCGGTGGCATCGACATCGTGCGCCTCGGGCGTGCCGTAGGAATCGAGGTCGAGGCTCTTCAGCGACGTGAACTCCCAGCCGGGCTTGCCGCGGAAGGACGGCAGCGGCAGCGACGCGGACAGTCCGACGGCGCGCTCGCGGCGCGCCGTCAACCAAGCCGGCTCGGTCACCGTGGAGGAACTAGCCAATTGAGCCCTCCATCTGCAACTCGATGAGCCGGTTCATCTCGACGGCGTACTCCATCGGGAGCTCCTTGACGATCGGCTCGATGAAGCCGTTGACGATCAGCTTGCCCGCCTCCTCCTCGGAGAGCCCGTGGCTCATGAGGTAGAACAGCTGCTCGTCGCCGACCTTGGAGACGGTCGCCTCGTGGCCGACGTTGACGTCGTTCTCGCCGATGCGGATCGTGGGGTAGGTGTCCGAGCGCGACAGGTCGTCGAGCAGCAGCGCGTCGCAGACGACCTTGGACTTCGAGCCGTGGGCGCCCTTGGCGACCTCGAGCAGTCCGCGGTAGGAGCCGCGCCCGCCGTCCTTGGAGATCGACTTGGCGAAGATGTTCGACGTCGTGTTCGGCGCCGCGTGGACGATCTTGCCGCCCGCGTCCTGATGCTGGCCGGCGCCGGCGAAGGCGATCGAGAGGATCTCGCCGTGGGCCCGCTCGCCGGTCAAGTAGACCGACGGGTACTTCATCGTCAGCTTCGAGCCGAGGTTGCAGTCGACCCACTCGACGGTCGCGTCGCGCTCGGCGATCGCCCGCTT
>JBBSQG010000583.1:0-1658 GCA_038258125.1 Solirubrobacterales bacterium | reverse complement strand
ATGACGATGATCCGGCTGCACATGTCCAGCGACTTCGTCGCGTGCGTGACGACGACGACCGCGCGCTCGTGGTCGGCCAGGGCGCGCAGCAGCTCCATCATCCGGGTCTCCAGGCCGGGGTCCAGGCCGGTCGTCGGCTCGTCGAGGAACAGCAGGCTCGGCCGGCTGAGCAGCTCGGCGGCGAGGCCGACGCGCTTGCGCTGGCCGCCCGACAGCGAGCCGATCCGCGTCTGGCCGTGCTCGCGCAGCTCGAGCTCCTCCAGGGCGCGGTCGACCGTCGCGTCGTACTCCTCGTCGGTCGAGTCGTGCGGTAGCCGCAGCCGGGCGGCGTAGTCGAGCGCTTCGATGACCGTCAGCCCGGCGTGCACGACCTCGTCCTGGGGCAGGTAGCCGATGTCGGTCAGGCGGTTGGCGAGCGGCTCGCCGTTGACGGTGATCGCGCCCTCGGTCGGGCGGGTGACGCCGGCCAGCGTCTTGAGCAGCGTCGACTTGCCCGACCCGCTCTCGCCGATGATCGCGACGAGCTCGCCGGGCGCGATGCTCAGCGCCGTGGGCTGGAGGATCTTCTTGTTGCCCTTGACGGTCATCCCGACGCCCTCGGCGTCGAGGCGGATGGCGCCCTGCTCGGCGCGCTGGACGAAGTCGGAGCCGTCGAAGATCAGCCGGTAGGGGCCGATCCCGATCTCCGAGCCGGTCGCCAGCGTCGCGCGCCGCGTCAGCTCGCCGTTGATCCGCGTGCCGTTGCGCGAGCCGAGATCGCGCACCTCGATGCGGTCCTCGGTGCGGATCACCTCGGCGTGGAAGCGCGAGACGTTGGGATCCTCGAGCACGACGTCGTTGGCGCTGTCGCGGCCGATCGTCATGCGGTCGCCGGGGAACTGGATCGCGTGGGTCGTCGCCATCAACTGCAGCGGCGAGGACTCAAAGCGCGTCTCCTGGCCGGTCAGGAAGCGCAACGCCTCGCCGCCGATCAGCACGGTGTCGCCGTTGACGAGCCAGCGCGACTCGCCGCGGATGCGCTCGCCGTTGACCTGTGTGCCGTTACGGGAGTCCAGATCGACGATCCAGTAGCCGCCCGGGACCGGCTTGATCTGCGCGTGGTGGCGCGAGACCGCGCTGGAGGCGATCGTCACGTCGCACTCGGGCAGGCGGCCGATCTGCAGCCCGGCACCGACGATCGGGATCCGCCGGCCGTGGTGGAGCAGGACGGCGGCGGCCGGGTCCAGGGGGGCGTCGGGCGCGGTCGCGCCCGGGGCGTGGGTCCGGGGCCGGCCGCCGCCCGGGGGCTTGCGGTCAGGGGTCACGACGTCAGGGCTCCGTCACGAGCGCTCAGTACCCACCGGCGTCCTTGGATGCCTTGCCGACCTGCTTGCCGTTGCTCCCCACCGCAAACCACGAGTTGAAGACCCCCTGCCCTTCCGTGTCACCGGGCTTCTGATCCGCATCGACCCTATAGAGCGGATGGTTGTTGTAGACGAGCTGGCGCAGACGCGTGCCCGAGCGCGCGACCGTGCTCAGCTTGCGGGCGATGATGCCAGGCCCGGCCGTCGGCTGGCCGGTGATCAGCGCCGGTGGCCAGACGCGCGCGCAGCCGCCATGGCACGTGCTCGTGCCCTTCGTGTCTGACAGGAAGAGGTACATCGTCCGGCCGGCGGCGT
>JBBSQG010000582.1:0-1675 GCA_038258125.1 Solirubrobacterales bacterium | reverse complement strand
TCGGCGACGCGCCGCGCGAAGCCGCCGCCGAGCTGGCGAACCGCCTCGTTGATGAACGTCCCGGGCCCGAAGACCACCTTGACGGGCTTCGTCCGGGCCAGCTGCGCGCAGGGTCCGCTCGCGCCACCGCGCGGCTTGGCGCCGGCGGGCAGGTTGCCGGCGATGCAGCCCTCCAGGCCCAGCACGCGCTCGAGGTCCTGGGACAGCAGCAGCTTGTTCAGCGAGCCGCGGACGAGCACGATGATCGGGTCGTCGCCGAAGCGCTCGCGGTACGTCGCCGTCGCCGCGTAGGACGCGCCGTCGGTGCCGACCAGCGTGTCGATGCCGGCGTCGGGCCTCAGCTGCGTGGCGCACGCCAGCCCGGCGAGCGCGAGAGCGACGGTGAGCGTGAGCACGAGCACCGGCCGCCGCGCCGCGAGCGCCGCAGCGCGATGCAGCGGGCGAGGAGGGGTGTGGCGAATCAGCCTCGCCCACCGAGGCTGATTCGCCACACCTCACTCCATGCCGAGCGGGCCCTGCGACTCGCCGGCGAGGAACTGGCGCACGAACTGGTTGTCGGACTCAAACAGCTCCTCGGCCGGGCCCGACTCGACGATCTGGCCCTTCCAGAGCACCGAGATGTGCTCGGCGACGCGGCGCGCGGTCATGATGTCGTGGGTGATGAGCGTGAACGCCGGCGGCGGCGATCCGCGCTTGGCGGCCTCGTTCATCATGTCCTCGTGGATCTCCTGGATGAGCTCGCCCAGGAGGGCGGTGCGCACCGGATCCAGGCCCGAGTCGGGCTCGTCGAAGAGCACGATGTCGGGGTCGAGCACGAGCGCCCGCGCGAAGCCGGCGCGCTTGCGCATCCCTCCGGAGAGCTCGTTGGGCATCTTGTCGTGCGCGCCTTGCAGGCCGACCTCGGCGAGCCGCCGGCTGACGATCTCGCCGATCTCCTCCTCGCTCTTCTCGGTGTGCTGGCGCAGCGGGAAGCACGTGTTGTCGAACACGTTCATCGAGCCGAACAGCGCTCCATCCTGAAATAGGACGCCGAACTTCTGGCGCATCTTGAACAGCTCGTCGTCCTCCATGCTCGGGACCGACTCGCCGTGCACGAGCACGTCGCCCTGATCGGGATACAGCAGGCCGACCATGTGCTTGATGCAGACCGACTTGCCGGTCCCCGAGGGCCCCAGGATCATCGAGATCTTGCCCTCGGGGAGGCCCATGTTCAGCCCGCGCAGGATGCGGTTGCGGCCGAATGCCTTGTGCACGTCGATGAACTCGACCGCGTCCTTGGAGCCGTGCGGTCGCTTCAGGCCGGTATGCCAGCGGTACTCGTCCTCGTGACCGGCCTGAATCGACATCGCATGCGTAGCGTAACTTCAGCGCCCGCTCGTCACTCTCCCTTGGCCGCAGCGAGTGCCGCGGCGGCCGCCGCCGCCTTGGCGAGCAGCTCGCCGGCGTTGCCCGCCGGCGGTTGGCCGTGCGGCCGGTGGTAGGCCTCGTAGGCCGCCTGCGAGGCCGCCTTGGCCTCGGCCTCCAGGCGCTGGACCTCTGCGCTCGCCGGTGAGGCGGCAGGTGCCGGGGGTGCAGCCACCGGCGCCTCGGCAGCAGGCGCGGGCGCCGTCGCGACCTCGGCGACGGGCGGCGTCGCCCCCGAGCGCAGACGGATCCGGCCGTGGCCGGCAGGGCC
>JBBSQG010000581.1:0-1687 GCA_038258125.1 Solirubrobacterales bacterium | reverse complement strand
GTGGGAGCGCCGCCGTTGCCGCGTTCGGGCCTGCCGGCCTTGGCGCGCCTGGGCTTCGGCTTGGCCGAGGCGGCGGGGCCGGTCGCGGTCTTCGCGGCCGGATTGGAGGCCGGCTTGCCGCCCTTGCCCTTCGCCGCGCGCTCGGCGATCCGCTTCTCCTCGCGGACGCGCACGTACTCCTGCCAGCCGCCCTCGTAGGAGCGCAGGGTCCCGTCCATGACCGCGACGGTGCGCGTGCCGACCGCCTCCAGCAGCGCGCGATCGTGTGAGACGAGCAGCAGAGCGCCCTCGAAGGAGAGCAGCGCGTCCTCGAGCGCCTCGCGGCTCTCGATGTCGAGGTGGTTCGTCGGCTCGTCGAGGATGAGCACGTTGGCGCCGGAGGCGACGAGGATCGCCAGCGATAGCCGCCGCCGCTCGCCGCCGCTCAGCCCGTCCAGCGGCTTCTGGCCCTCCTCGCCACTGAACAGGAAGCGGCCGAGCAGCGCGCGCGCCTTCTGCGGGGTCAGCCCGGTATGCACGGTCGCCGCCTCGGCGACGGTGCGGGCCCTCCCGCCCGGCCCCTGACCGAGCTCGTCGGCGTGCTGGGAGAGGTGCCCGATCTTCACGTTGTGGCCGGTCGAGAGCTTGCCCGCCGCCAGTGGCCGCACGCCGGCGAGCGTGTCGATCAGCGTCGTCTTGCCGGCCCCGTTGGGTCCGACGAGCGAGACGTGCTCGCCGCGCTCGAGCCAGATCTCCGCGTCGTCGAGCAGCACGCGCGGCGGATCGGCACCGACCTCGACGCGCCCGCCGACCATCTCGAAGACGACGCGTCCGCTGCGCTCGGGCGCCTTGAACTGGAACTTCATCCCGTCACGATCGCGGGGGTCGCGCTCGATGCGCTCGATCTTCTCCAGCCGCTTGACTCGCGACTGCGCCTGCTTGGCCTTCGTCGCCTTCGCTCGGAAGCGCTCGACGAAGCGCTCCAACCGCGCGATCTCCGCCTGCTGCTTGTCGATCGCCCGGCCCAGCGCGATCTCGCGCGCGGCGAGCTCCTTGCGCCACTGCGTCCATGTGCCGGGGAAGAACCTCGAGCGGCCGGCCTCGAGCTCGAGCACCGCCGTGCCGACCGCCTCGAGGAACCAGCGGTCGTGGGCGACGAGCACGATCGCCGTGTCGAGCGACATGAGCGTCTTCTCCAGCCACTCCAGCGACTCGATGTCGAGGTGGTTCGTCGGCTCGTCGAGCAGCAGCAGGTCGGGATCGCCGGCCAGCGCGCGCGCCAGCGAGGCGCGCGTCAGCTCGCCGCCGGAGAATGTCTTCAGCGAGCGATCGAGGTCGTCCTCGTCGTCGAAGCCCAGGCCGCGGACCATCGCCGTCGCGCGGTCGCGCCACATCCAGCCGCCGGCGTGCTCCAAGCGGGCCTCCGCGCGCGAGTAGGCGGCGAAGGCGGCCTCGTCGCCGTCGGCCATCGCCTGCGCGAGGCGCGCAAGGTCGTGCTCGACCGCGATCAGGTCCGCGCAGCCGCCGAGGATGTAGTCACGCAGGCTAAGGTCGCGATCACGCGGCGGGCGCTGGTCGTGCAGGCTTACCTTGCAGCTCTTCTCGAACGAGAGGTCTCCCCCGTCGACCGACGTCTCGCCGGCGAGCATCCGCAGCAACGTCGTCTTGCCGGCGCCGTTGCGCCCGGCGATCGTCAGCCGCTCACGGC
>JBBSQG010000580.1:0-1704 GCA_038258125.1 Solirubrobacterales bacterium | reverse complement strand
CGTCGTGCTCGTCGGCGCGGGCGGCTTCAGCGGGCTCGGGGCGCTCGGCCAGCTCGTGACCGGGCCGCAGGTCCCGCCGGCCGAGGCGACGGTGGCGCGCGGCGGGCCGAGTCGCAGCGGCGGGCGCGTGATCGCCCCGGTAGCCCCGGCGCTGGCCAGCGAGTCACCCGTCCGGCGCGCGCCGGTGGTGACGGGGCCACCCCCGCCGGCGGTCGCCCCGCAGGCACCGCCAGCGCCATCGTCGCCGCGCCCCGCGCAACCGCCGCCACCACCTCCCCCCGCCGTGGTGCCGCCCGCCGTGGCACCACCCGCGCCGCCGCCGCCGGCTGCCGCGCCCGCGCGGCCACCGACCCTCGCCGAGAGCACGGAGAAGCTGAAGGAGGGGTTGAAGGAGACGGTGGACGACGTGGGCACGGCCGTGGAGCAGATCGTGAATGGACTGGGCGGTGCGCTGGGAAACATCCTGAACGCGCCACCGCCGCCTCCGGCTCCCTGAGCCGGCGCGAGAGCGACGCTACCGGTTGCGCGCGGCCGATCAACCTCGCGCGCGCCGCCGACCGCCGCGCTCGGGCCGCCTACGCGGGCGACCGACCGCCGCGGGCGATCCTGAGCGCCAGCCGACCGTGCAGGGCGGCGGTGTCCTGCGCGCTGCGCGGGCCCGCGGGGTCAAACCACTCGGCGACGAGCACGACCATGTTGAGGATCGCCATGCTCGCGGCCTGGACGGCGTCCTCGCTGCCCAGCTCGACGAGCGAGAAGCTGCCGTCACGCTCGCCGTCGCGCAGCACGTCGGCGAACAGCGCGCGCACGCGCCGGCGGCGGCGGACGATGCTGTCGCGCTCGCCGCCGGGGAGGTAGATGTAGTCGCGGTTGGCCACGCGCGTCTCGCGCGGGCGCGCGATGTGAAACGCCGTGAAGGCCGCTGCGAGCGCCTCCAGCTGCGCGGCGGGGCTCGGGAGAGCGCCGCGCAACGCCTCGCCAAGGATCGCGTCGGCCTCGTCGTGGACGCGATCGACGATCGCGAACAGCAGCGCCTCCTTGGAGGCATAGTGGTTGTAGATCGCTCCGGGCGTCAGACCGCAGGCCTGCGCCAGCTCGCGGACGGTCGTGCCGGTGTAGCCGCGTGCGTTGAAAAGCGTCAGGCCGGCGTCGTGGATGCGCTCGCGCGTGGCGCGAGGTGAGCGATCGTTCACGGCCATGCAGCGCATCGTACGCCTGTAGCCAACGGCGCGTTGCGCGAAGGTAAACGGATGTTCATACTGCGACGCGTGAACCTCGAGCTCTCCGACGACCATGAGCTGCTGCGCCGCACCGTGCGCGAGTTCGCCGTCTTTGAGGTCGCGCCGGTGGCCGAGGAGCTCGACCGCACGAAGGCGTTCCCGTACGAGATCGTCGCCAAGCTCGGGGCGCTGAACCTCATGGGAATCCCGTTCCCGGAGGAGCACGGCGGCGCCGGCGGCGACACGCTCGCCTACGCGCTCTGCGTCGAGCAGCTCGCGAGGATCGACTCCTCGGTGGCGATCACGCTGTGCGCGCACACGTCGCTGGGCACGCAGCCGATCTACCTCTACGGGACCGAGCAGCAGCGCCACGACTGGATGCCGCGGCTGTGCAGCGGCGAGATCCTCGGCGCGTTCGGCCTGACCGAGCCGGAGGCCGGCTCGGACGCGGCGAACTGCCGGACGCGCGCCCGCGCCGACGGCG
>JBBSQG010000579.1:0-1707 GCA_038258125.1 Solirubrobacterales bacterium | reverse complement strand
TGCGGTGCAGCCGGCGCCAGCGGCGCGGCACGAGCATCCGCCAGCCTCGGCCCGGGTTGTAGGCACGCCAGTGGACGCCGGCCGCCTGCCAGCGCGCCTGCCAGTCGGGCGGGACCGGCCCGCTGCCGAAATCGTCGATGACCACGCGGGTGCAGACGCCGCGCGCTGCCGCGCGCTCGATTGCCGCCGCGATCTCGAGCGCGCTGCCGGCGAAGTCGAAAATGTAGGTCTCGATCAACCCCTCGACGCGCGCCGCGTCGATCGCCGCGACGAGCGCCGGGAACAGTTCCATCGAGCCTTGCAGCAGCTCGATGCGGTGCCCCGGCCGAAGCGCGCGCGCGCCATCGACCGGGCCGGCGCCGACGTCGCTCATGGTGTCGGCGCGACGCTCAGGCCAGCTCGAGCTCGGCGACCAGCGGCAGGTGGTCCGACATGCGGGCCCAGGACGTGCCGCGCGGCACCGACGTGCCGACGCAGCGAAAGCCCCGCACGTAGATGCGGTCCATCGAGAAGATCGGGATCCGCGACGGAAAGGTGTGCACCCGGGTCGTCGGGTCTCCGGGAACGACCGCGCGCTCGAGCGTGCAGTTCTTCATCAGCGGATGGAGCTTCTCGCCCCAGTCGTTGAAATCTCCGGCGACGATGAGCGGCTCGTCCTTGGGCACGTGTGCGTCGATGAAGTCGCGCAGCCGCTCCGACTGGCGGACGCGGCTCGCGTGGATCAGCCCGAAGTGGGCGACGATGGTGTGCACCGGCGTGTCGTTCCACCGCACCGGCACGTGCAGCAGGCCGCGCTGCTCGAAGCGATGGTCGGAGACGTCGTGGTGGCCGGCCTCTCCGATCGGCCAGCGCGAGAGCAGCGCGTTGCCATGCTCGCCGTCGCGGGTGACGGCGTTGGTGCGGTAGGCGACTTCGTAGCCGTCGGGCGCCAGGTACTCGGCCTGCGGCTGTTTCGGCCAGCCGATCTTCGTGTCGGGGACGCGCCGGGCCGCGGCACGGTTCACGCTCCTCACCTCCTGCAGGAAGACGAGGTCGGTGTCGAGCGCCTCGATGCCGAGCAGCAGGTTGTGGATCTCGAGCCGCGCCCGCGGCCCGACCCCGCGCACACCCTTGTGGATGTTGTAGGTGGCCACGCGCAACCGCGTGGCGGACACCGTGGAGGACTGAAAGTTGGTGTGGGCGGCGACGGAGCGCATGGGTCCTGCGTTTTTGAGGGCGGATCGGCCGTGGCGCCTTCAGCGCCGCGCGTCCGCAAACCGCGGCAGCTGGCGGATCGCCTCGGCATTCGACGGCGAGAAGCACCGATCGGCCGCGGCCGCGAGCGGCAGCCACTCGAACCGCAGGTGCTCGCGCGCCGACAGGCGGATGCCGATCTTGCGAGGCACGCGCAGGCCGAACACGTGCTCGGTGTTGTGGGTCACGCCGGGAGGATAGCGATGCCGCCATTGCGGGTAGATCGCGTAGACATTGGACAGGCCGAAGTCAAGCAGGGCCGAAGCGGGAACCGGCGGCGAGCCGACGACGATCCCCGTCTCCTCGGCGACCTCTCGCCGGCACGTCTCGGCAGGCGCTTCGTCGAGCGTGTCCTTCGAGCCCGTCACGCTCTGCCAGAAGCCGGGATGGTCGGCGCGCTCGAGGAGCAGCACGTCGAAGTGGCCGGTGTGGATGACGACCAGGACCGACTCCGGAATCTTCGGTCGGCGGCGG
>JBBSQG010000578.1:0-1717 GCA_038258125.1 Solirubrobacterales bacterium | reverse complement strand
GGGGATGTCGTTGCCGTCGTACTGGTTGTCACCGTCGGTGTTGACGATGACGTCGGCGCCGAGCTTCAGGCAGGCGTCGAGGCCGGCCTGGAAGCCGGCGGCCAGGCCCTTGTTGTTCGTCAGGCGGACGATGTGCTCGACGCCGCCGGAGCGCGCGACCTCGATCGTCTTGTCCGTCGAGCCGTCGTCGATGATCAGCCACTCGACCGTGTCGAAGCCGTCAACGCGTCGCGGAAGGTCCGCAAGCACAAGCGGCAGCGTCTGCTCCTCGTTGAAGCAGGGGATCTGGATGATCAACTTCATACGGCGGGTTCGCTTGCAATGCTAACGGCCATCGCCGCGCCATCCGTGCCCAGCCCCACCAGCCCGGCCGCCGTCGCGGCGCCCCCACCCGCCGACACCCCCCCGGCGGACGGCGGCCGCGTGGCCTGGTTGCGGACCGCCGTGCTCGAGCGCGTCGGCCTGGGCGCGCTGACGCTCGTCGCGGTCATCGGCTACTTCGTCTACCCGACGTATCCGAACTACGACTCCTACTACTCGCTGCTGTGGGGGCGCGAGCTCGTCGGTCTCGATCCGCTCTCGTTCACCGCCTACCGGGCGCCGACCGAGCACCCGCTGGCGATCGCCTTCGGCGCGCTGCTGACGCCGCTCGGCGACGGCGCCGACCGCGTGATGGTCGCCGCCGCGGTGCTCTCGTTCCTCGCGCTCGTCGCCGCCGTCTACGCGCTCGGCAAAACCGCCTTCACGCCGCTCGTCGGCGCCGTCGCGGCGGCGCTGCTCGTGACGCGCTTCGACTTCCCGTTCCTCGCAGCGCGCGGCTACATCGACATCTCCTACCTCGCCGTCGTCGTCTGGGCGGCGGTCGTCGAGGCGCGCGCGCCGCGGCGGCATCCCGTGATCGTGCTGTCGATGCTCGCCGCAGCCGGGCTGATGCGTCCCGAGGCCTGGGTGCTGACCGGGGTGTACTGGCTGTGGATCGTCCTGCGCGGCGACGTGACCTGGCGCCAGCGGTTCGTCTACGCGGCGATCGCGGCGGTCGGGCCACTGGTCTGGGCCGGCGTGGACTTCGCCGTGACCGGCAATCCGCTCTACTCGCTGACCGCGACGGGCGAGCTGGCCGAGGAGCTCGGGCGCAACAAGGGCGGCGCCGCGGTGCCGGCCGCGCTGTACGCGTTCCTCGTCAAGCTCGCGAAGTTCCCGGTCGTGATCGCCGGGGCGGCCGGGCTGGGGCTGGCGATCGTCCTGACCCCGCGCCGTGCCGTCATGCCGCTGCTGCTGTTCGCCGCCGGCGCCGGGACGTTCGCGCTCGTCGGCTTCGCCGGCCTGTCGGTGATCGACCGCTACCTGCTCGTCCCGTCGCTGTGCGTGATGGTCTTCGCCGCGGTCTTCATCGCCGGCTGGACGATGCTCGAGCCGGGCACCTGGTGGCGGCGGCTGTGGATGACCGGCGCGGCGGCGATCGTGCTCTTCGGGGTGGCGTTCACGGCGACCCGCGTTAACCTCGACCAGCTGCGCAACGAGCTGCGGTTCCGCGGTGACTCCCATGTGGCGCTCGAGCACGTGCTGCGCGACCCCGGCGTCGTCAGCGCGTTGCAGTGCGGACCGGTCTACGTGCCCAACCACAAGCTCATTCCCGACGTGCGCTGGATCCTCGACCGTCCCCGCTCGGGCGTGCTCGCTCGCTCCAGCGCACGCACGAAGGCCGATCCCGACCCGG
>JBBSQG010000577.1:0-1725 GCA_038258125.1 Solirubrobacterales bacterium | reverse complement strand
CGACCATGTCGAAGTTGCCCTCGTCGGTGTAGAACTTCAGCGCGAAGCCGCGCGGGTCGCGCACGGTGTCGGGGAAGCCCTGCTCACCGGCGACCGTGGAGAAGCGCGCGAACATCGGCGTGCGCCGGCCGACCTCGCCGAGGAAGTCCGCCTTGGTGAACTGCGTCACGTCCTCGGTGACCTCGAAAAAGCCGTGCGCGCCGCCGCCCTTGGCGTGCACGACGCGCTCGGGCACGCGCTCGCGGTTGAACTGCGCCATCTTCTGGATCAGGTAGTGGTCCTGCAGCAGGATCGGGCCGTCCGATCCGACGGTCAGCGAATGTGAGTCGCTCGGGGCCGCGATGCCCGCGTCTGTAGTGGTGGTCGGTGGCGTGGTGTCGCTCATGCCACCGCTGTACCCGAAGGTGCGCTGCGAGATGAGTCAGCGCGCGATGCGGTACTTCACGTGCGTCACCGCGGGCGAGGCCACGACCTCGACCGGCTCGAACGTCACATCGCCGATGTCATCGAGCAGCCGCTCCCCGGCCCCAAGCGTGATCGGGACGACATGCAGGTACAGCTCGTCGAGCAGCCCGGCAGCGAGGTACTGGCGGACCGCACTCGCGCCGCCGGCGATCATCACGTCGCCGTCGCCGGCCGCCGCGCGGGCCTGCTCGAGCGCCGACTCGATGCCGTCGGTCACGAAGTGGAACGTCGTGCCGCCGTCCATCTCCAGCGACTCGCGTGCGTAATTGGTGAGCACGAAGACCGGCACGTGATACGGCGGGTCCTCACCCCACCAGCCGGTCCAGCTCGCGTCCCACTCGCCGCGGCCGGGGCCGAACATGTTGCGGCCCATGATGTACGCGCCGACGCCCTCGAACAGCGACGCGGCGACATCGGCGTCCACGGACTGCTCGCCGCCCTCGACGACGTGCTGCTCGCGCCAGGCGTGGGTGGCGAAGACCCACTTGTTCGTGAGCCCTAACGACCGCGCCCGCCGCGCCGATTCATCGGTCAGTTGGCACGAATGACGGAGATCTGCAGCTCACGGCCCTCGATGCTCGTGGTCGAGCCGCTACCCGTGCCGTTGGCGGCGTAGGCGACGCTGACGGCGAGCACCTCCCCCGTCAGGTAGTCCTCGTGTGCGCGCGCCGCGTCGAGCAGCGCCGCGTCGCCGTCAAGCGCCAGGTCGATGCGATCGGAGATGTCCAGCCCCGCGTCGCGGCGGGCGAGCTGCACGGCGTGGACGACCTCGCGGGCGAGGCCCTCGCGACGCAGGTCGTCGTCGATCGAGAGCTCCAGCGCGACGGCGTGCGATCCCTCGCGCTCGAGCTGGTAGTCCTGCAGCGGCGCCAGCGCCAGCAGCAGGTCCTCGGCGCTGAGCGTGTGATCGTGGCCGTCGATGAAGACGCCGACGCCTCGCCCCTCGCTCAGTGAGCGCGCGACGTGGTCGGCGTCCAGCGCGGCGACGGCCTCGGCGACCTGCGGCATCGTCTTGCCAAAGCGCGGCCCGAGCGTGCGGTAGTTGGGCTTCAGCGTGTAGGAGCCCAGCTCGTCGGCCTGCTCGACGAAGCGCAGCGACTTGACGTTGAGCTCCTCGCGCACGATCTCGGCGAGGCGCTGGATCGCCGCGCGCTCGCGCCCGTCGGCGACGATCACACACTCGTGCAGAGGCTGGCGGACCTTGATCTTCGCCGCGCCGCGCGCGGCGAGCCCGAGGCGCACGGTCTCGCGCGCGATCGT
>JBBSQG010000576.1:0-1735 GCA_038258125.1 Solirubrobacterales bacterium | reverse complement strand
GACGTGCGCGTCGCGGCCACCGCGGAGGCGGGCGAGTCGCTCGAAATACGGGTCGCCCAGCGGCATGGGAAACGAGCCGCTGCGCCACGCCGCCACGGCACCGCAGGTGAGCGCGAGCACGGTTCGCGGCACGACGACGACGATCGCCAGCGTGAGCGCGATGAGGTGCAGCCAAGGTGCCGCAGGCGCGCCGACCGTGCCGGCGCCAGCCGCCGCGCGCATCGCCGTGAACGCCGCCTGGTCGGGCAGCGCGATCCCGGCGAGCGCCGACGCCGGCGCGAACACCGTCGAGACCAGCGCGTGCGCCGCGTGCGCGTCGAGCAGCGTGCTCTCCCAGACGACGCGGTAGTCGAGCGCCAGGCCGCGGAGGTAGAGGCCGCCGATGAAGCCCAGTCCGATCGCCGCGGCGCCGGCATGCAGCAGCGTCTCGCCGCGCAGCATCGCCAGGCCGCGGCTGCGAGCGAGCCAGAGCGCGGCATAGCGGCGCGGCGCTTCGAGACCCCCCTTGGCAGCACGTCGGATCGGGCCGATGCCGCGCTGGGCGAGCGCCTGTGCGAAGCGCAGGATCGGGCCTGGCGCCGGCGACGACGAGCGGCGCGCCAGCCGCACCAGCGGCACGACGAGCAGGAGCAGGTAGACGACGACGTTCCACACCAGCACGCCCCACAGCGGTGGCGCGAGCAGGTTGATGCGCTGGTTCGAGCCGATCGTGTCGGCGGCGACGCCGAGCACGAAAGCGACGACGAGCACCACCGCGAGCGCCCCACCGCGCAGCGTCGGCTCGACGGCGAGGCGCACGAGCTGCGGCTCGCGCTCGGCGAGCCGGTGCATCGCGTGGACGGCACGCTTCGCCACGAAGGCATCGAGGTCGTCGCCGGCGGCCGACGCCTCGCGGGCGACGCGATCGGCCCACGCGCGGTCGTCGCCGCTCCAGCTCGGACTGGCCGGCGTCGCGGTCTCGAATGCCTCGAGCAGCGTGACCTCGCGGGCGCGGCGCGCGTCCACGGTTCGGTCAGGCGGCGCTGACGGCGAGCGCGCGCGCGATCAGGATCTTCTGCACATCGGACGTGCCCTCGTAGATGCTGCACACGCGCACGTCTCGCCAGATGCGCTCGACCGGGAAGTCGGCGACGTAACCATAGCCGCCGTGCACCTGGATCGCCTCGCTGCAGACGCGCTCGGCCATCTCGCTCGCGAACAGCTTGCCCATCGCCGCTTCCTTCAGGCACGGCAGGCCGGCGTCCTTCAGGCTCGCGGCGTGGTGCACGAGCTGGCGCGCGGCCTCGATCTGCGTCGCCATGCCGGCAAGGCGGAACTGGACCGCCTGGTGCTCGAAGATCGGCTTGCCGAAGGCGACGCGCTCCTTCGCATAGGCAAGCGCTGCCTCGAACGCGGCGCGCGCCATGCCGATCGCCTGCGCGCCGATGCCGATGCGGCCGCCTTCAAGGCCCGAAAGCGCGATCTTCAGCCCCTGGCCCTCGTCGCCGAGGCGGTTCTCCACCGGAACACGACAGTTCTCGAACACGATCTGCGCCGTGTCGCTCGCATGCTGACCGGCCTTCTCCTCGAGACGCGCGACGGTGTAGCCGGGGGTCGTGGTCGGCACGACGAACGCCGACCTGCCGCGCGTGCCGGCCGCCTTGTCGGTCACGGCCATGACGATCGCGACGTCGCCGGTCTTGCCGCTGGTGATGAACTGCTTGACGCCGTCGATCACGTACGCGTCCCCGTCGAG
>JBBSQG010000575.1:0-1737 GCA_038258125.1 Solirubrobacterales bacterium | reverse complement strand
TCGGCGTCAGCCAGTCAGCGATCGCCAAGCTGGAGCGCAAGGGCGGCAATCCGACGGTGGGGACGCTCGACCGCGTGTTGCGCGCGACCGGGCACCGGCTGCAGCTCATCGCTCCGGCGTGGGGGTCCGCCGCCGGCCGGCCGGGCCCGTCCATCGACGTCGGTCTCGTCGAGCGTCACCTCGCGCTCACACCCAGCCAACGGCTCGTCACGCTTGAGCAGATGCACGCCGACGGCCGCAAGATCGCTGCCGCAGGCGCTCGGGCGCGTGGCGAGGATCTGTGACGGCGCCGTGGCGGCACCGGGCCCGTTTGCGCTCACCGCGCTCCTTCGCCGCCTCGTAGACGGCGGCGTCGATTTCGTGGTGGTGGGCGGAGTCGCGGTCGTCGCGCAGGCGATGCCTCGCTGGACCAAGGACCTCGACATCTGCTACGCCACGAACCCGGAGAACCTCGACGCGCTCGGCGCGGTACTCGTCGCGATCGGCGCCAAGCTCCATGGCGCAGACGACGACCTCCCATTCGTTCCCGACGGGCGCACCCTGCGACGGACGCAGATCCTCACACTCACCAGCCCTGCGGGCGACATCGATCTACTCGTCCAGCCCGATGGCTGCCCGCCCTATCCCGAGCTGAAGGCCAACGCCGATCGGATCGAACTTGACGGCGCCGGCGTGCTGGTGGCAGGGATCGACGATCTCATCGCGATGAAACGCGCGGCCGGCCGGCCGCAGGATCTCATCGATCTCGAAGCGCTGGAGATCGCGCGGCGCCGACGAAGCGACTGACGCCTACGCCGACTCGGCGCGGCGCGAGCGCGGCACGTCGGGCGCGGCCTCGGTGACGAGCGTCGGCGTGATGCCCTTCTCGATCGTCTCCTTCGTCACGACGCACTTCTTGACGTCGCGCCGCGAGGGCAGCTCGAACTGCACCTCCAGCAGCGTCTCCTCGATGATCGAGCGCAGGCCGCGGGCGCCGGTCTCGCGCGCCAGCGCCTTCTCGGCGACCGACACGAGCGCCTCGTCGGAGAAGACAAGCTCGATGCCGTCGAAGGAGAAGAAGCGCTGGAACTGCTTGACGAGCGCGTTGCGCGGCTCGGTGAGGATCGTGATGAGGTCGTCGCGCGTGAGCTGGTGGACGGCGCTGACGACCGGCAGGCGGCCGATGAACTCCGGGATGAGGCCGTAGTTGACGAGATCCTCGGGCAGCGTCTGAGCGAACAGCTCGCTGGAGTCGGTCTTGGACTTGGACTGGATCGAGGCGCCGAAGCCGATCCCGTTGGATCCGATCCGGCGTGCGATGACCTTGTCGAGGTTCGCAAACGCGCCGCCGCAGATGAACAGGACGTTCGTCGTATCGATCGACAGGAACTCCTGGTGGGGATGCTTGCGCCCACCCTGCGGCGGGACCGACGCCGTCGTGCCCTCGAGGATCTTCAGCAGCGCCTGCTGTACGCCCTCGCCGCTCACGTCGCGCGTGATCGACGGGTTGTCGGCCTTGCGCGCGATCTTGTCGACCTCGTCGATGTAGATGATGCCGGTCTCGGCCTTCTTGACGTCGTAGTCGGCCGCCTGGATGAGCTTGAGGAGGATGTTCTCGACGTCCTCGCCGACATAGCCGGCCTCGGTCAGGGCGGTCGCGTCGGCGATCGCGAACGGCACGTTGAGCATGCGGGCCAGCGTCTGCGCGAGGTAGGTCTTGCCGCAGCCGGTGGGCCCGATGAGCAGGATGTTGGACTT
>JBBSQG010000574.1:0-1738 GCA_038258125.1 Solirubrobacterales bacterium | reverse complement strand
CAGCTCCAGCCGCCCCGCCCGACATACGGCGGCGCGCTGTAGGTATCGCCGGCGACCACGTACGGCTCGACCTCGTAGGCGGCGCCGAACGTGGCGTGGTGCGAGCGGTGCGCCGGACTGATCGCCCTGAAGTAGCGATAGGCGGCGTCGCCGTTTCCCAGCGCGGCCTGCGCCATGAGCGCCCAGACGGCGGCGTGCGCGTACTGGCCACCGTTCTCGCGAACGCCCGGCGGGTAGGCCTGGATGTAGCCGGCGCTCGGCACGTGGGCGACAAGCGGCGGATCGAGCAGTCTCACCAGGCCGCTCGCCGGCTCGACGAGCAACTCGTCGGCCGACGCGAGCGCGGCACGTGCGCGGTCCTCGGGCGCGCCGCCGGACAGCACGGCCCAGGCCTGGGCGATGAGGTCGATCCGGCACTCCGCGGCGGCCGACGTGCCGAGCGGCGTGCCGTCGTCGAAGAAGGCGCGGCGATACCAGGCGCCGTCCCAGCCGTCGCGCTCGAGGGCGGCGCGCCAGCCGTCGGCGCTCGTGCGCCATCGGGCGGCTCGTTCTGCATCGCCGCGCCGTTCGGCGAACGGGGCCAAGCGCGAGACGATGTCGAGCGCGAACCAGGCGAGCCATACCGACTCGCCGCGCCCCTCGTCGCCCACGCGGTTCATGCCGTCGTTCCAGTCACCGGTGCCCATCAGCGGCAACCCGTGAGCACCGATCTTCAGGCTGCGATCGATGGCGCGGGCGCAATGCTCGTAGACGCTCGCCTGCTGGTCGCTCACATCGGGTGCGTAGTACGCGTCTTCGGCGCCGTCGGGAACGACGATGCCTTCGAGAAACGCCACGGGCTCGTCGAGCAGTCCGCTGTCACCGCTGGTCTCGACGTAGTGGGCGGTCGCAAACGGCAGCCAGAGCAGGTCGTCGGAGAATCGCGTGCGCACGCCGGCACCGGTCGGCGCGTGCCACCAGTGCTGGACGTCGCCCTCCGCGAACTGGCGCGACGCCGACAGCAGGATCTGCGCGCGCAACATGCCGGGTCGCGCCCAGGCGAGCGACAGCGTGTCCTGGAGCTGGTCGCGGTAGCCGTAGGCGCCACCCGCCTGGTAGAAGCCGGCCTTGGCCCACAGCTGGCAGGCGACGGCCTGGTAGGGCAGCCAGCGGTTGACCATGGCGTCGAACAGCGGGTCGGGCGTCTTCACCACCGTCGCGCCGAGCAGGTCGTCCCAGCGCTCGCGAACGTCCTGCAGGCGCTTGACCGCACTCGTCTGCATCGCGGCTCGCTCGGCCAGGGCTTGCGCGCCCTCCGGGCTCGGCGCCCAACCGAGCATGAACACGCGGTCGGCGGTCTCGCCGGCGCGCAGCACGAGGCGGGTCGACAGTGCCGCGCACGGGTCGAGGCCGCCACCGGTGGCCTGGCCGTATTGGTCGGGCACGATGAAGCGGCCGCGCGAATCGAAGCACTCGCGTCGGTCGCAGGTCCAGTCGGCGAGCTCGTCAGGGTCGCCGGCAAGGCCGAAGAACGCGGTGCCGCCACCGAAGCCCGCCGAGCGATCGCGCTGCGTTGCATACAACGTGGTCATGCGCTGCTCGCCTGAAGCGCCGGCGTCGGACTGCGACGACGGCTCGGCGGCGATGCTGCGGTGGCTGGCCATCGTGGTGATCGTCGTCGCCCGGTCCGAGCGGTTCTGGCCGAGGATCCACTCCACGACACCGACGATGCGCAGGCTGGCGCTGCGATGCCCGCGGT
>JBBSQG010000573.1:0-1743 GCA_038258125.1 Solirubrobacterales bacterium | reverse complement strand
GGTCCAGTCGGTCCAGCGCGTGTCGAAGAACGGATGCCCGAAGACGAAGGGCGCGGCGATCGCCACCAACCCGAGCGGCCATCGCCAGCGTCCGAGTCCGGAGCTGAAGCGCACGACGATCAGCATCACCGCGATGCCGTGCAGGACGCCGAAGGTGATGAAGCTGCGCGGGAACATCCACCACGAGGCGAGCGTGACCAGCAACGCGCAACCCGCCACCTGCGCCCAGCGCCGCCAGAAACGCGCCGTGGACTGGCCTTGTGCCGACGCGATCGCCTGGCCGGCGCCGGCGCACAGCAGGAACAGCGTGACGATGGCGCTGCGCTGATGCAGCCAGAACGGGTCGTGGTGGAAGTCGGACCGGGTGTAGCCGTAGTGCGCCAGGTCGAACGAGAAGTGGAAGACGGCCATCCAGACGATCGCCACGCCGCGCAACGCGTCGAGGCGGTCGAAGCGGGCGCCGCCCGTCACGCCCGCCGCGCGCTCGCGCCAGAACCGAGCCAGCGCTGCGTTTCCGGCGCGGCCCGCGTCTTGCCGCTCCACGCCGCGCCGTGGGTGAGCAGCGCCGGAAACGCACGCAGCACCGCGACGAGCACCGGCGCGAGCGCCGGGCGCATCGCCGTGTGCGCGAAAGCAGCGGCCACGCGCAACCGGGTGGCGAAGCGCTTCCGCCACAAGGCCTCGTAGCGCGTCAAGGCCCGGCGCTGCGCTTGCGCCGCGTCGGCACCCAGCATCGACGCGCGGTCGGAGCCGATCACCGACGCGAGCACGAAAGCCGACTGCAACGCCATGCTGATGCCCTCGCCGACGATCGGGTGCGCCTCGCCGGCAGCGTTGCCGACGCGAAAGACCGGCATCGCCGCCGCGCCACCCCGGGCCGGCACGACGCCAGCGAGGCGGACACCGGGCCGGATGGGGCCGGTGGCGAGCCACGCGCCCTGCCGCGCCGCGCCCGCCAGCGCGCGCTCGACGCCTCGGCATTGCGACCGCAGCATCGCCTCGACCGTCTCGCCGGCGCGCTCGCCACGCTGCGCGTCTCGCGCCGCGGCGAGGCGGTCCTCCCGCACGCAGCAGGCGAGCGTGGCAATGCCGTCGTCGGCGACCACCATGCCGCCGTAGCCGCCGTCGAACGACAGCACGGGGAGCACACCGTCGGGCATGCTCGTGCCGGAGAAGTTGGCCTTGAAGGCGAACAGGTCGGCCGGTCCGCGTGCGCCGCGCAACGCGTCGCGCTCGACCGGCAGCGGCTCCCACGACCCGTGCGCCGCGACGACGATGCCCGCGTCGAGCGTGACGGTCTCGCGGGTGCCGCCGAGATGCTCGACCGACACGGCGTGGCGCCCGCCCGTCGGCTCGATTCGTTGCACCGCGCACGGCTGCCGCACGTCGACGCCGGCCGCGCGAGCCGCCTCGACGAGCATTGTGTCGAGCCGCTCGCGGCCGAGCGCCCTGCCCCAGGGATGCGCGGTGTCGTGGGCCCGCGGAAGATCGGCTTCGACGGTGTCCTCGCCGCGCCAGAGCGCGACGCGCGTCAGGGCCGGCCCGGCGGCGCCGGCAAAGGCATCGCCGATGCCGAGTGCCTCGAGCAGCGGCAGGTTGCTCGCGGCGACGCACTCGCCGCAGACCTTGCGGCGCGGGAAGCGCTGCCGCTCGACGAGCGCCACCGACCAGCCGGCGCGCGCGAGCAGGATGGCGGTGGCAGACCCGGCCGGCCCGGCACCGATCACGACGGCATCGAAGCGG
>JBBSQG010000572.1:0-1745 GCA_038258125.1 Solirubrobacterales bacterium | reverse complement strand
GCTACGCGACGGTCCTCGCGCTGCGCTTTCGCACGCAGCAGGCGGCACCGCTCATGCAGATCGCGATGTTCGCCTCGATCCTGCTCACGACCGCCTACGTGCCGCGCGATCTGCTGTCGGACTGGCTCGGCGCGATCGCCGACGTCAACCCGGTCACGCATGTGCTCGAGGGCGTGCGCCAGGGCTTCGTCGGCGGCGTGACGTGGCAGCTGACCTGGCCGGCGCTCGCGGCCGTCGCCGGGCTCGTCGCGGTCTTCGGCACGCTCGCCGTGCGCGGCATGCGCCGCCAGGGCCGGTGAGCCTTCGCAAGCGCTACCGCAGCCGAAATGCGCGCGTCACGCCGCGGCCGGGCAGCGTGTCGATGCACGTGACGCGCTGGCAGCCCGGCCGCGTCGACTCGACGGCGAAGCGGATGCGCCGGGGGCGGCCGATCGAGCTCGGCGTGAAGCGCAGGACGATGCTCTGGCCGCTCGCCGTGCGCTTCAGCGACGCGCCGGCGATCCGCTCTGGCAGCTGCCCGCCGGTCACCTCGTAGACGCCGCCGCGAAACTCGTCGTCGCTGCGCGCGGTCACGCAGACGAGACGGTCGGGCCGCATCGAGGCCGGGTCGGCGTCCGCCGCGGTCCAGATCCGCAGGCAGGCCGAGCCGGGTGGGCCCGAGCCGGCCAGCAGCGACTTCGGCGTCACTTTGTGGGCGAAGGAGATCGCGGCGCGCAGCCGTCCGTCGGAGGAGCGCTGCAGCGAGACGCGCGTGAGGTCGACCGAGCCGCTGGCATCCCCGCGTGGGTCGGTGATGACGACGGTCTTCGAGGTGGTGGCGAACGCGGCCCCGGCGACGGTCGCCGATACGGCGACCGTCAGGACGCCGGCCGCCAGCCGCCAGCGAAGCTCCCTCATGCGCTGCGCGACCGCGGCCATCGCGCCAATATGACGCACGTCGGCGCCGGAATCGACCCCGGCAAGCGCCCGCCCGCGTCGGCGGTCACTCGATGGTGAGCTGCGCGCCCGCGGCGGCGATGTCGTCCGCGTCGCCGGGCGCCGGGACCCAGGGCAGCCGGAGCGGGTCGCCGGCGTAGCGCGGGATGACGTGCAGATGGAAGTGAAAGACCGTCTGCCAGGCGGCCGGCCCGTTGGAGCTCAGGAGGTTGACGCCGTCGGCGCCGAGTCGCTGCACCGCGCGGGCGGCGATCCGCTGCGCGGACGCGGCGACCGCCTGGAGGTCCTCGGGGTCGATCTCGTGCACGTCGCGGACGTGGGCGCGCGGAATCACGAGCGCGTGGCCCCGCGTCGCCGGGTTGATGTCCATGAAGGCGAGCGTGCGCTCGTCCTGCGCGACGACGGTGGCCGGGATCTCGCCGGCGACGATCTTGCAGAACAGGCAGTCGGGGTCGGCGTCGGGGGTCATCGGGATTGAAGGCTACGGGCGCGAACGCGGCCGGGCGCCGTCATGGCGAGTTCGACTCCTCCCAGCCGTCGCCGGCCCGCAGCCGCCGGGCGAGCGCCAGCGCCTCGTCGCCGGTCGTCACCTTGCCCGCGAAGCGCGCCTCGTCGATCTCCGCGAGCAGGTGCCCGAGCTCGCGGCCGTCCTCGAGGCCGAGTGCGGCGGCGAGCCGGGCGCGCCGCCCGCGCGGCGCGCGGCGCCCGGCGGCCCGCCATGGCAGCGTCGCGGGCAACACCTCGCGCGCGAGGTCGCGGTGCTTGGCGATCGACTCCTGCGCCTTGCGCCCGCGCGTCGCCAGCCGGTC
>JBBSQG010000571.1:0-1746 GCA_038258125.1 Solirubrobacterales bacterium | reverse complement strand
GCTCGAGCATGATCGCGGTGTCGGCGATCGCAACCCCGGTCAGGTGCTCGTCGCGGGCGGCGAAGTCCGCCTCGATCGCCGCGACCGCGGACGCGTAGGCGGCACCATCCCCGGCCGCCAGGGCGCGCAGAGCGTCGGCCGTGCGCTCGAACGCGCCGCCGCGCGGGACCATGACCTCGGCCAGCGCGGGGACCGCGCCGTCGTCGCCGACGATCAGGGCGGCGACGGCGAGCACGTAGGACGCGACCGGCGAGCCGGCAGCGTCGGGATCGTCACGCAACGCGCTGCGCACCTCCTCGGCGGCGGGTTCTGCGCTGCCGCCGAGCACGCTGGCCTTCAACAGCCCGACGAGGCGGCCGTAGCTCTTCGGCGGCGCCAGCGCCCAGGACGCACGGTAGGCCTCGGCAGCGCGCGCGTATGCCGTCCGCGCCGCCTCGCGGTCCTCGGCCAGCAGCGCGGCGTGCGCCTCGCCCTCGGCGGCGATGGCCACCATCATCAGCTCGCGATGCTCGCCGTCCTGCATGGTCGGAGCTTACGCCCCGTGGGCGGCCGCCGGTGGCGCGAGCACCAGTCGGTGCACGGCGAGCACGCCGAGGTACAGCGCCGCCGCGCCGCCGGCGATCGAGAGCGTGTACTCCAGCGGCTCGGGCGACTGCAGCAGCTGTGGGATGAGCGCGATCGCGAGCGCAGGAGGGTGCGGCGTGCCGAGCAGCCACATGACGGCGAGCGTGGCGATCACGGCGACGGCGCCGGCCAGCCACGGCGTGGCGATCAGCTCGGCGGCGACCGCGCCGGCGAGGGCCGCGACGACCAGCAGCGTCCAGCGGCGCAGGCCACGGCGCAGCGTGCAGGCGCGCTGGCTGAGCCACTCGAGCGCCGAGACGAACAGCGGCGGGGCGAGCGCCGCGACCGGCAGCGCGAGCAGCTCGCCGCCGAGCACGACCCAGGCCGTGATCGCAGCCAGCGCACCTGCCGCCACGCCCCACGGATAGCGCCCGGTCTCGTCGCCCGCCGCGGGCGGCGGCCCGCGCCGGCGCGACAGCCAGGGCATCGTCGCCGCGATCACGACGCAGATGACGAGCACCGCCAGCGGATAGGCGAGCTGGTCGACCCCGAAGACGATCGGCAGCACGGCCGCCGACATCGCCGGTGCGAGGCGGCTGTCGAGTGCCTGCAACACGAGCAGCGCGAGTGCGGCGCCGAGAATCGGCGCGAGCGGGGCGGGCAGCTCTAGCCCCACCAACCCGACACCGAGCAGCGCGCACAGCGCCGGCAGGACTGCGATGTGCCAGCGAGAGCGCGACCAGCCCGGCAGCGCAAGCGACCAGACGCCCATCGCGATCGCCGCGCCCTCCGGAAAGATGATCGCGTGCGTCCCCAGCGCGAACGCGAGGGCGAGCATCGGCACGACGACGAGCAGCGGCAGTCCATATGCGGCCCAGCGGAACGTCAGCAGCTGTGACGTCGCCGTCCTCCCCACCCGCGAGATCCAATCAGGTCGGGTGCTCGTTCGTCCGCCCGCGCGCCAAGCGACACGATGCCTCACCATGGATGACGATGAGCGACGAGGACGACGAGGGCACGAAGCCTGCCAAGCAGCCCGACCCGATCATGCGCTGGCTCGCGATCGCCACCGTCGCATGCATCGCGGCCTGCGCGGTGCTGATCGCGTGGAACGCGTCGGATCTCATGATCGCCACCGGGATCCTCCTCGGAGGGACCGCGTTCGTGCTCGTCCTGGCGATC
>JBBSQG010000570.1:0-1750 GCA_038258125.1 Solirubrobacterales bacterium | reverse complement strand
CAGAAGGTGGCGAGCGGCTGGGAGGACATGGTCGTCGCGGGCGGCATCGAGAGCATGTCGCGGGTCGCGATCGGCTCCGACGGCGGCGCCTGGTCCGAAGACCCCGCCACCCACGCGAAGCTCGGCTTCGTGCCGCAGGGGATCGGCGCCGACCTCATCGCCACGCTCGCCGGCTGGGACCGCGACGACGTCGATGGCTACGCGCTCGAGTCGCAGCGCCGCGCTGCAGCGGCCCAGGCCGCCGGGCACTTCGATCGCTCGGTGCTGCCCGTCGAGGATGCGATCGGCCTGCCGGTGCTCGAGCGCGACGAATTCCTCAAGCCCCGCACCACCCTCGAAGGCCTTGGCCAGCTCAAGGTCGCCTTCGCCGAGCTCGGCGCGATGGGCTTCGACGCGGTGGCGCTGGCCCGCTACCCGCAGGTCGAGCGCATCCGCCACGTTCACACCGCCGGCAACTCGTCGGGCATCGTCGACGGAGCCGCCGCGGTGCTGATCGGCAGCGAGGCGAAGGGGCGGGCGATGGGGCTCGCGCCGCGAGGTCGCGTCGTCGCCACTGCGCTTTCGGGCGCCGACCCGACGATCATGCTCACCGGGCCGATGCCGGCGACGCGCAAGGCGCTCGCCAAGGCAGGCCTGACGGTCGACGACATCGACCTGTTCGAGGTCAACGAGGCATTCGCCGCGGTGCCGATGCGCTTCATGCGCGAGATGGGCGTGCCGCACGAGTTGGTCAACGTCAACGGCGGCGCGATCGCGCTCGGCCACCCACTTGGCGCGACCGGCGCGATGCTCGTCGGCACGCTGCTCGACGAGCTCGAGCGCCGGTCCCTGAGGCGCGGCCTCGTGACGCTGTGCGTCGGCGGCGGCATGGGCATCGCGACGATCATCGAGCGGGTCTGATCGCGATGGCCGCGACGCTGCGTGTCGACATCGATGCCGACGGCATCGCGACGCTGACCTTCGACGACCCGGCGTCGAAGGTCAACACGATGAACGAGGCGTGGCAGACCGACCTCGCCGATGCGGTGGTGCAGCTCGAGCGCGATCGCGAGACGATCCGCGGCGTCGTGCTGGCGTCGGCGAAGTCGACCTTCTTCGCCGGCGCCGAACTCAAGGGCGTGCTGACGCTGCGCGAGAGCGACGCGGCGCCGGGATTCGCTCGCCTCGAGGCGATGAAGCGCAGCTTCCGGCGACTGGAGACGCTCGGTCGACCGGTCGTCGCTTTGCTCGCCGGCGCGGCGCTCGGCGGCGGTTGGGAGGTCGCGCTGGCAGCGCACGCGCGCTTCGCGCTCGACGACGAACGCATCCGCTTCGGCACGCCCGAGGTCACGCTCGGGCTCATCCCGGGTGCCACCGGCATCACGAAGACCGTGCGGCTGCTCGGCCTCGCCGCCGCGCGGCCGCTGCTGCTCGAAGGGCGTCTCTTCGGTCCCGCCGAGGCGCTTGCACTCGGCCTGGTCGACGGGCTCGCGTCCGATGCGACCTCGTTGCGAGCGATGGCGCTGGAGTGGATCGCCGCTCACCCCGATGCGACGCAGCCCTGGGATCGGAAGGGCTGGCGCATCCCCGGCGGCACGCCGTCGGACCCGAAGGTGGCGATGGGGCTCGTCGTCGCGCCCGCCATGCTCGCCGCGAAGACGCGCGGCCTCTACCCCGCGCAGCAGGCCGTGCTCGAGACGATGGTCGAGGGCGCACTCGTCGACTACGACACCGCCACGCGGATCGAGAGCCGCAAGCTCGCCCGGCTGAT
>JBBSQG010000569.1:0-1752 GCA_038258125.1 Solirubrobacterales bacterium | reverse complement strand
GCCGGGCGGCTCGTCGGCGTCGGGCAGGTGGACGAGGATCCCGTCGTCAGACCAGAGCGCGTCGGTCTCCAGGCCGTAGCGCTCGCGAATCCGCCGGCTGAGCGCGAGGCCCCAGGCGGCGTGCACGCGGCCGCCGTACGGCGACAGGACGCACAGCCGCCAGTCGCCGATCTCGTCGCGGAAGCGCTCGACGACGATCGTGCGGTCGCTCGGGATGACGCGCGTGGCGGCCTGCTGCTCGAGCAGGAAGTCGAGCAGGTTCTTGGCGGCGAACGGATCGAGGTCGTAATCGTCCTGGAGCGTCGCAGGCGTCTGATCGACGGCCCAGCGGCTGAACGCGCCGATCGCCCGGCCGAGCTCCTTCGGCCGGCCGACGGAGTCGCCCCGCCAGAACGGCACCGCCCCCGGCGCGCCCGGCGCCGGCGTGACTATGACGCGGTCGCGGCCGATCTCCTCGATGCGCCACGTCGAGGCGCCGAGCAGGAACGTCTGGCCCGCGCGCGCCTCGTAGACCATCTCCTCGTCGAGCTCGCCGACGCGCCGGCCGTCGGGCAGGACGACGCTGAACAGGCCGCGGTCGGGGATCGTGCCGGCGTTCGTGACCACGAGCTGGCGGGCGCCCTTGCGGGGGCGGATCGTGCCGCCGACGCGGTCCCAGACGATCCGCGCGCGCAGCTCGGCGAACTCCTGGGAGGGATAGCGGCCGTCGAGCATGTCGAGCACGTTCTCCAGCAGCGGGCGCGACAGCTCGGCGTAGGAGTGCGTGCGGGTGACGAGCGCGTAGAGGTCGTCGACGGCCACAGGCTCTTCCTCCGGCGCGCTGGCGGCGATCGAGACGATGTGCTGGGCGAGCACGTCGAGCGCGTTGCGCGGCACGACCGTCGGCTCGATCTCGCCGGAGCGCATGAGCTTGCAGACGACCGCGCACTCGAGCAGGTCGGCGCGGAACTTCGGGAAGATCCGGCCCTTGGACGTGTCGCCGACGTTGTGGCCGGCGCGGCCGATCCGCTGCAGGCCGCGGGCGACGGACTTCGGCGACTCGACCTGCAGGACGAGGTCGACGGCGCCCATGTCGATGCCGAGCTCCAGCGACGAGGTCGCGACGAGGCAGGGCAGCTGGCCGGCCTTGAGCATCTCCTCGACGACCGTGCGCTCCTCGCGCGCGAGCGAGCCGTGGTGGGCGCGGGCGATGTCGACGCGCGCCGCCTCGTCGGGGAGGTCGGCGTTGGCGAGCTCGTTGAGGCGCAGCGCGAGGCGCTCGGCGGCGCGGCGGGCGTTGACGAAGACGATCGTCGAGCGGTGCTCCTTGACGAGCCGCAGGATCTCGGGGTAGATCGCCGGCCAGATCGAGCGCCGGGTCGCCTCGCCGCCTGCGACGGACTCCATCGGATCCAGCGGATCGTCTCCGGCCGGCCTCTGTTCCGGCTCGACCATCGACTCGACCGGCACGTGGATCTGCAGGTCCAGCGGCTTGCGAATCCCGGCGTCGACGATCGCGCAGGTGCGGCGCGGGCCGACCATGAAGCGGCCGACCTCCTCGAGCGGGTTCTGGGTGGCCGAGAGGCCGATCCGCTGCGGCTCCGTGCGACCGCCCTGGTTGGCAGCGAGGCGCTCGAGCGTCAGCGCGAGGTGCGCGCCGCGCTTCGTCGCCGCGACGGCGTGGATCTCGTCGACGATCACCGCCTCGACGCCGGTCAGCATCTCGCGCGCGCCGCTGGAGAGCAGGAGGTAGAGCGACTCGGGCGTCGTGAT
>JBBSQG010000568.1:0-1767 GCA_038258125.1 Solirubrobacterales bacterium | reverse complement strand
CGCGAGAAGCGAGGCCCACCCGATGCGGGCCTGCGCGCGCGCTTTCGGCAACGAGGTCCCCGGCTGCCACGGCCGCAGGCCGGTGGGGTCGAACAGCAGCACCTGCATGGGAGCTGTGGCGAGCGCCGCACAGAGCTGCGGTGCAACGCGCTCGCGCAGGTGATGATGATTCGCGAAGACGCCGATGTACCGCACCTGGTGCTGCCTCGGCGGCGGAACCAGGCCGACCAATCGCGCCAAGAAGCGCAACGGTTCGAGGTCGACATGCGTGGCGCCCGAGCGGGTCGGCCGCCTGAAGACGATCCGCACCCGGCCGTCGGGCAATGCCCGCACGGCATCGTGGGCAAACGGCGGTCGCAGCAGGTACCTGCACATGCGTTCGAGCCGCGGCCGGTCGCGACCATCGATGAAGGTGGCGGCCTGCAGCGACATGCCGAAGGCGGAGACCTCGAGCGGACTCGCCACGCGTGCAGGCGCTTCAGGCAAGCGAGGTCCGCCCAGTGAGAGCTGCACGCAGCCGACGAGCGCGTCCTCGGTGGCGTCGTCATCATCGTCGCTCCGCAGGCGACGATGCACGGTCGCGAGCACACCGGCGATCACCTCGGTGGTCACGCTGGGCGCCGCGAACCATCGCGGGGCGCCGTCGTCGTCGGCGAATGCACCGTCGGTGACGAGCGCGTGCAGGTGCACGAATAATCCGAGGTCGTATCGAAAGCGCTGCACGACGACCACGACACCGGCGTGCAGGCGTCGCACAGAGCTCAACGCATGGTGTGCTCGCGTCCGTCGCCGAACCGCGGCCATGACCGCGCGGGCAAACACCCGGGCCGTGCGTGCGAGCAGAGCCGCGTCGTAGCCCAGTCGCACCGCCATGCTCCCTGCGAACGACAGCACCCACTGCCGATACCCGACCGGGGGCAGACGTCGATCGACCAACAGCGCTGCGCCTTCGCCCATGCGCCGGCCCAGACAAGACGGACAGACGCCGCGACTCTTGCACGCGAAGGGCACGCGGAGCTGCTCGCCACATCGCCGACACGCCGTGAGCAAGAACCCATGCTCGAAGTCGCCGCAGGTGACGAACGCACGCAGCTCGTCCACGACGAAGCTCGGGAGACTCACGCCGTGGGCCTCGGTGTGCGCGAGCAGCTCGGGCAAGTGCCGACGCACCAGCGCGACTGCGTCGCACGTCGCAGTCCGACGTGGCTGGTATCCGCGCGCTGGCGAGCACGCAGGCATCGGGCCCTGCCGCGATGCGACCCGCAGGCCAGCGCATCGCCGCCTAGATCTCCGAGCAACCACGAACAGCCACCGCGTAGCTGCGGCTGTCCACTGGCCCACCTCCGGGCCACGCGGCCCGCTGGCTGGCCACCTGGCCGCGAGCCACCGAGCCAACCTCGGCGCAGGGCCGTCTCGCTGCGAAGGCCGCCCCCAGTGCGGAGGCACCGATGCCGAGCGCATCGACAGCTTTGCGGAGCTCGATCGCCTCGAGGCGCTCCACGCCGAAGGGCTGCCGCGGGTCGCGATCCAGCTCCGCATCACGCCTGGCGTCCACGCCCACACCCACGAGTACATCGCCACCGGACAAGACGACTCCAAGTTCGGCTTCAACCTCACCAATGGAGAGGCCGCGATCGCGGCCGCGCGCGCGCGCGCCTCGTCCGCCGTCGAGCTCGTCGGCATCCACTGCCACATCGGCTCGAACGTCTTCTCGGTCGAGAACTTCGGCCACGCGGTCGCGATCATGGCGGCCTTCGCCAAGACGCT
>JBBSQG010000567.1:0-1775 GCA_038258125.1 Solirubrobacterales bacterium | reverse complement strand
TCGCCGCCCCGGCGATGTTCGGCGCGACGAACAGCAGCCGCGCCGGCGCGTCGGGGTCGACGAGCACGAACTCGTACTGGCCGAGCACGCGCTGGGAGAGATAGCCCGTGAGCGCGCCGGCCTCGACGGAGAGCAGCACGCCGGCGGCCGAGCGCGTCGCGCCACCGAGCAGGCCGCCGCCGGCGAGCTTGTCGCCAATCGGGTCCAGCAGCGCGCCCATCGAGTTGACGTTGGCGGCGATCCAGCCGGCGCGCTGCAGCGCCTCCGGCGGCGGCAGCGGCGCCGCGGGCCGCAGGCCGGTGTACGCGACCACGCGGGACTCGGCGTCGGCGCAGATCGCCGCCAGGTCACCGGGCAGCTCGGCGGGCGGGGCGGCGGAGGCGGCGGCGCGAGCTCCGCCGCCGGCGACGGCGTTGGCGATTCGCTGGGTCAGGGCGCGATCGAGCACCCATCCATCATGGCGAACGGCCGACCCCGACCGCCGGGCGGGTCAGACCAGGGCGGCGATGAGCCGCGCGAGCGACGCGTCCGTGCGCGCGGCGACGACGCGTGAGTGCGGCTCGATGTCCAGCGGCGCGCCGAGCGGATCGGCGAAGCTCGGAAACGCGACGACGGCGCCGGTCTCGCGGACGATGAGCTGCGCGGCGGCGACGTCGACCGACCGCGTCGGGCGAAGCGTGAACATGCCATCCACACGGGTCGCCGCGAGCTGGCACAGCGAGATCGCGATCGAGCCCATCGCGCGCAGCCGGTTCACGGTCTCGCCGAGGGCGGCGATCTTCGGCGCCAGCAGGCGCGGGTCGGCGGACTCGAACGTGACGATCTCCAGGCGCCCGTCGGGCGTGCAGCGCTCCTGCGGCGGCGCGTCGATGCGCCGGCCGTTGAGCCACGCGCCCTCGCCGCGGCGCGCCCACCACTCCTCGCGCGGGCCGAAGTCATAGACGAAGCCGAACTGCACGTCGGCCATCGTGGGACCGTCGGCGACGGCGATCGACAGGGCGAAATGGGTCATGCCGCGCTTGGCGTTCAGCGAGCCGTCGAGCGGGTCGATCACGACGCGCACCTCGCCGCCGCCGTACTCGATCACGCCGCGCTCCTCGCTGATCGCCGTGAAGCACGCGCCCTGGGCATGCAGCGCGTCGAGCTGGGCGAACACGGCATCCTCCGCCTCGGAGTCGATGACGAGCGTCTGGTCGCCGCCCTCGCCCGTCTCGCCGGTCTCGACGACGCGCTCGCGGCTCGTGGGATGCTCGGCGAACACATCGCGTAGCCCCTCGACGGCCCGCCGGCAGGCCGCAAGCCAGTCCGGGCTGGAGGCATCGGGGGGCGAGGACATCGACGGCATACTAGGCCGGTGCTGGAGCTGACCCCCGAACAGGAGCGCGCGGTCACCCACCCCGACGGACCGCTGCTCGTGCTCGGCGGCGCCGGCAGCGGCAAGACGACCGTGCTCGCGCGGCGCTTCGCCTGGCTTGTCGCGCACGAGCGCGCCGCACCCGAGTCGGTCCTCGTCCTCACCCCCTCCGCCGCGAGCGCGTCCAGCCTGCGGCGCGCCGTCGAGGACACGCTCGACCGACCCTATGAGGAGCTGGCGATCCACACCGTGCGCGAGCTCTGCACGCGGCTGCTGCGCGAGGAGGCCGCCGAGGCCGGCGTCGACCCGTTCTTCGCCCCGGTCACGGGCGCCGACCGGCTCGCGCTGCTGCTGGACCGGATCGACGACCTGCACCTGCGCAGCCACGACATCGGCGGCCGGCCCGCCGTCCTGCTCGCCG
>JBBSQG010000566.1:0-1778 GCA_038258125.1 Solirubrobacterales bacterium | reverse complement strand
CGCGCGGCGCAACGCGCCGACCCGCACGGCGTGAGCGACGCCACCGCCAACGCGCCTGGCAAGGCCGTCCTGACCGGCGCGCACGACGCGCTGGACGCCGCCCGCGCCGAAGCCGAGGCAGAGGGCCTCCGCGCGATGGCGCTCGATGTCGCCGGCGCCTTTCACTCGCCGCAGATGCAGGGGGCGGTCGAGCCCTTTCGCGACGCCCTGCGCGACGTCACCTTCCTAGAGCCCGACATCCCGGTCATCAGCTGCGCGACCGCGGCCGAGTTCGTCGACCCGCCGACGGAGCTCGCCAACGCGCTGGTCAATCCCGTGCGCTGGCGCGAGACGATGAAGACGCTCGAGGACCTGGAGGCCGAGTTCTATGTCGACGCCGGTCCCGGCCGCGTGCTGTCCAAGCTCGCCCCGCGCAACATCAAGGGCGCGACCGCGGTCACCGCCGGAGCGCTGCTGGAGGACATCGGTGCCCGCGTATAGGGCCTTCGAGCGGGCGCCGCTCCGTACTGCTGCGGATCCCGCTGAACACCGCACGGCCGGGATCGCCGGATTCGGTCGCGCCCTGCCGGCGACGGTCGTCTCCAACGCGCCGATCGCGGCTCGGATCGGCGTCGAGCCGGAGTGGATCACCAAGCGCACCGGCATCTCGGCGCGCCGGCGCTGCGCCGACGACGAGGGCCTGACCGAGCTGGCAATCGAGGCCGGCGGTCGCGCACTCGCCGCCGCCGGGATCGACCCTGCTGACGTCGACGCCGTGCTGGTCGCGACATCCTCAGCGGACGACATCGTCCCGCAGGCGGCGCCGATCGTCGCCGGGACGCTCGGCTGCGAGCGCGCGATGGCGTGGGACATCGGCCTCGCCTGCACCGGCTTCCTCGCCGGCCTGCAGCAGGGCGCCGCGCTCGTCGAGAGCGGGCGCGCGAGCACGATCCTGCTCATCGGCGCCGACATCCTCACGCGCTACACCGATCCCGACGACCGCCAGACCGCGGCGCTGTTCGGTGATGGAGCGGCGGCCGCCGTGCTCGTGCCGGGTGGCCCGGCGAGCCTCGGCCCGGTCCGGCTCGGCGTCGAGGCCCAGCGCGAGATGCTCTACATCGACCGTGCCGACGCGCTCGTCCGGATGGAGGGAAAGCGCGTCTACGCGCACGCCGTCGACGCCATGGAGCGCTCCTGCCGCGAGCTGCTCGACGCCTGCGAGCTTGGCATCGACGACATCGACCTCGTCATCGCCCACCAGGCCAACGGGCGGATCATCAACGCCGTCCGCGAGCGCTTCGGCCTCGATCCCGGCCGCGTCGCCGACTACGTCGCCGAACTGGGCAACACCTCCGCCGCCTCGATCCCGCTCGCCCTCTCGCTCGCCGAGGACGAGGGCCGGCTGCCCGAGCGCGGCCATGTCCTGCTGACCGCATTTGGCGCCGGCTTCTCCTGGGGCGCCGCACTGCTGACGTTTGGAGACCTCACATGAGCACGATCACCTCGAACGGCAACGCACCCTGGATCGCCCGCGAGACGCAGGAGGGCTGCCGACCCGATGGTGCCGTGATCCTCGTCACCGGCGCGTCGACCGGGATCGGCGCCGCGATCGCGCGTGAGCTGGCCGCCGACGGCTGGGCCGTCGCCGCCGGCTACCGCTCCGACGCCGACGGTGCCGCGGCGACCGTCGAGGCGATCGAGCGCGAGGGCGGCACGGCGTACGCGATCGGCGGCGACGTCTGCGACCCCGCCGCGATGGACGACGTCCTCGCCGAGGCGGCCGAGCGGTTGGGCCCGGT
>JBBSQG010000565.1:0-1797 GCA_038258125.1 Solirubrobacterales bacterium | reverse complement strand
CGGGGCGACCGGCGCGGCGGCGGTCACCAGGAGCGCCCGCGCCTCGGCCAGCCGCAGCTGGTAGCGGCCGCGGTAGGGCGAGGCCGGACGCTCGACCGACGCGATCCACTCGCCCCACGTCGCCGGGTCCGACCCGTAGGTCAGATCGCCCGCGGCGCGGCGCGCCTCGCGGACGGCGATCGCATGGTCGGCGAACCAACGCAGTTGCAGCTCAGGCCGCGCGAGGTAGCCGGCGTAGGCGCCACGGTCCCAGATCCCCTGGCGCATCTGGAAGAAGCCCACGCTGTCGCGGTCGCCGTAGGGCAGGTTGCGCAGGCCCGACTCGACGAGCGCGGCCATCACGGGCAGCTCGCCCGGCAGCCCGGCGTCCTGCATGCCGCGGGCCATCCAGTGCGCCAGCGCGACCCGCACGTCGTCGCCGACGACATCGCCGAGCGGCGCGCTGATGGCGGCCGCGGCGACGTCGATCGCCGCTGCCGCCAGCGGATCGGCGTCGGCCACGTCTGCCGCGGCGGCATCGGCGGCGCTCACGTCGGCATCCTCGGGATCGGGAACCCAGAGTGGCTCGGGGGAGCCCGCCAGGCCGACGGCGGGCACCGCATCGGAGATTGTGGCCGGCGTCTGCGCAGCGGCCGCCGCCGCGCCGGCCCCGGCGCAGGCGAGCGCCAGTGCGGCCACCGTGGCAAGCCAATCGCGACGCGCCGGCCTTCTCACGAGACCCCCTTCGGCCCCTGGTAGGTCAGCGGCTGATAGGAGGGATGGCGCCCGCCGCTCGTCACGCTCGTCGTGCTGCGCGGCGCGTCCGGATCCAGGCGCACGATCTGCCCGAGCGGGCGGCTGCAGCTCCCGTCGCTCTGCACGACGGCGAGCTCGCCGCCGTCCGGCCGCCAGGCGACCTCGCACGCCCGCACGGGCAGCGCGGGCGCCGACGGGTGGCGCAGGTCGCCCAGACTGGTGACGCGCAGTTGAAAGCGCGGCAGGCCGACGTTCGTCACGAGCGCGACCTTCGTCCCCGACGGCGAATAGGCCGCGCCGATCACGCCGCGCCCACTCACCGAGGTGTCGGTCGCCAGCGCGCCACGCCAGTCGGCCGGGTCGGTCGAGAACGGCGCGGTGCTGCGGTAGCGCAGCATCCCGAACGTGCTCGGCCGGCCACGCCGCACGCCGAAGACGAGCAGCTCGCGCCCGCCCGCGCGCCATGAGATCTGGCGACCGAGGTCCCACTTCGGGTCGGCGATGCAGCGCGGGCGCAGCTTGGACTGGCCGATGCTGCCGAAGCAGAGGTCTCCGTCGCCGCCGCTGCGACGCACGAGCGCGACGACGTCCTGCGCCGGGGCCGGCGCGAACGTGGCGGCGGCGTAGCGCGTCGTGCCCTCGTAGACGACGCGGCCGCGTTCGGCCAGGCGCGCCGACACGAGCAGCAGGCGCCGCCCCACGCGGTACATCACGCTGCGCCCGTCGGGCGCCCAGGACGGCTCGACGGCGTTGCCCTGCGGCGGCGCCGCCTCGCGCGCGCTGCGACCGCTGCCCAGGTCGAAGACGCGTATCACCTTGCCGGTGTCGAAGGTCAGGTTCGGCACGCCGGCGGCGACGCGCACCCGCACTCGCTCGCCGGCCGCCAGCTCCACGCCCGGCCGCGGGCTGACGCTGAGAATCATCCCCAGTGGCTGAGGCGAGATCGTGCGCACCACGCTCGGCACGAGGCCGGCGGACGCCACCGCGCGCAGGTAGGCGTTGACGCTCGCGCCGCCGTCGAACGTCGGCACCCTCGCCCGATCCGCCGAAGCGGTCGTCGCG
>JBBSQG010000564.1:0-1811 GCA_038258125.1 Solirubrobacterales bacterium | reverse complement strand
GGTGCGGGCGGCGGGGTCCCGCTGCCCCCCCCGGGGGGTTACAACTCCCCCCCGCGGCCGGGGCAGGACGTGATCGAGTGCCAGCAGGCGGCGGCAGAGCACTCAGTAGCGGCGCGCGACGAACAGCATCATCAGGCCGCCGTAGAGCATCACGCCGAGCCCGAGGACCAGCATCAGCGGCGCGAACGTGTCGACCGGCGGCCACTTGCCCGCGAACGTGGCGAAGTTCGCGCGCTCCGAGACGAGCACCGCGATGAGGTCCTGACGCAGGTAGTCGTCGAACTGCGGGACGGTCCGCACCGGCGTCACGCCGTCGAAGCGCGTCATCCGGTCGGTCGCCGGGATCGCGTTCCACTGCGCGGTGGCGGCGGGCAGCCCGGCCAGCACCTGGGCAAGCCCCGGGGTTTGACGGCGGAGGGTCGCGTCGAGGTCGCCGCGGGCCGGGCGCAGGGCACGCCGCAGGTAGCGGGTCAGGCCGGGAAGCTCGTCGGCGACGGCACTCAGCGGAAGCGCGCTGAACAGCGCGCTCGTGCGTGGTGCCCGCTTTTGCAGGGCGCTGCGCACATCGGCGGTCCTGCGGCCGGTGCGCCGCGCGATCAACCGATACAGCTGCGGGACCTCGGCGGCGGCGCCCCCGCCGCGCGTCATGATCGGATCGCCGAACGCGATCGCCTCGTGGATCGAGTCGATGCCGTTCGCCGCCGCGCGCACCCGCTCCTGCGTGAACACCGGCTTGAATTCGGTCGTGATCGTCTGCGCACCGTCAAAGCGCGACAAATACTGGGCGGCGAAGACGAGCACGATGATGAACCCGCCGACCGCGACGACGAGGCTCCACGAGAGCTTTCCCGGCACGATCTTCTTCGTGCGGCGGGCCTGCACGACGCCCATCGCGAGCGTGACGAGGCCGAGCACGAGCAACAGGTATGGGATGTAGCCGACGCCGCCGGAGCCGGCGAGGCTGCGGAAGTCCTGCTGGCGCTCCGCCATGAGCGGCACGAGGTCGTCGCGGTAGTACTTGCGCAGACCGGGCAGCGTGCGCACCGGCTTGCCCTGGCTCAGTCGCGTCAGCCCGGAGATTCCGGGCACGTCGTACCACGCGTCCGCGGTGTTGCGCAGCGCCGTCAGGGACTGCGCGATGCGGGGGTAGTCGCGCTCGAGCGTTGCGCCGACGTCCTCCTGCGTCGTGCCGAGGATCGTCGCGAGGTAGAGCGTCAGCGGCGTGACCTCGTCGGCGATCGCGGCGAGCGGCAGCGCGCGCGTCAGCGCCTCGAAGTGGGGCGCCTCGCGGCGCAGGATCTTGCGCACCTGGGCAGTCGACAGGCCGAGCTTGCGGCGCATGAGCCCGACGAGCGTCTCGACGTCCTTGAGCCCCCCGCCGCGGCGGGTCAGCAGCGGATCGACCACGTCGACGTACTGCGAGATCGTGTCGAGGCCGGCCCGCGTGCCCGCGACGCGTTCGCTGTCGAAGGCCGGGACGGCGGCGTCGATCACCCGCTGGCCGGCGCCGAGCCTGGGAAACAGCGCCAGCCCGAAGACGAGCGCGACGATGACGAGCCCGGCGAGCGCGACGCCGACCCACGCGCGCGAGGCACCGGTCGACAGCATTCCCTTCATTCGAACGGTTTGGATTCCCCTGGACTCGACGGTGACGGTTCGACTCGGACCCGCGCTCAAAGACCGCGCGAACCGTACACGGCCACCGGCCCGGCTGCGACGAGCGCGAGCTTCTCGGCCCGGGTGAGGCGCTTGACGCGCACCTCCTCGCGACGCGCGGCACCGCGATCGGCCATCGGCTGCGCGAGCGCGAG
>JBBSQG010000563.1:0-1826 GCA_038258125.1 Solirubrobacterales bacterium | reverse complement strand
GCACTTCATCTACTATGCGACGATCCGCAGCTTCGAAAGGAGATCTCAGCCATGCTTCGACGACTCAAGGAGCAAGAACCCGCCCGGGGTTGATCACAGTCCTGTACGAATCTCGCGCTGTCCGGTGCTCGTGCTCCAGAGTTCGGACGGGTGTGACTCTCATCCTGATCACGCCGCGACCGCCGCGATCCGGACCGACTTTCGCAGTGGTCGCAGCGTGAGCGCCATAGCATCGCCCCAACGGTCGCTGGTGGCGAGGGCGCGGAGCTGCACGACATGCCGCGCGGTTTTGATGTTCCAGCGTGAGCCCGCGCGCTTCATGCGGACGTCGACGAGGGTCTTGCATGTCGCTTCCGTGTTGCCACTTCCGATCGGCAGTCCCGCGGCGCGGAGAGCGGCGTAGTTCATCTTGCCGTGGTGGTTGGCGAGGTACGTGATCGCGTCATGGACGGGGGCGGTCTCGCCCACCTGCACGTGCTCGCGGCCGGACGCGCGAAGCTCGTGGAGGATGTCGCGGGCGGCGTGCTCGACGTTGAGCAACCGGAGGCGCCATCGCGCCAGGTACCGAGCGTGATCGCCCTCCAGCAGCCGCGCTGCGGCGCCCAATTTCTCGATGAGGTGCCAGAAGTCGACGGCCTGAGCCACCTCGCGATCGACGCGACCGCCGACCTCGGTGGTGAGCGCGTCGACGAGATCGTGCGCCCCGTCGCTCAGCAAGCAGACCTTGAGTCGGGGGCGCTTGCGAAGCAGCTCGTTGACGTCGCCGGCGGCGCCATGGAGCAGGCTCTCGCAGCCGTCGTCCGGCATCGCGCCGTAGCGGATGGTGTGCAGCGCGTCGCCATTGCGATCGTGCAGGGTGACAGTGGCCACCCACATCATGCGCCAAGCGACGGTGATCGGTCGCTTCGGCGCATCCTTCTTTGGGCGGCCCGCCGGTCGAGGACGCGGCTCGATCGTCGGCAGCGACACGCGATCCAGGCCCACGCTGATGCTGCGTGTCTCCGCGGGCGGCTCGTATGCCGTGATCAACGCGTCGTCGATATCGACGTTGTGATCGCCGTACAGCTCGCCGACGACGTGCGTGACACGGTCAAAGCTGCACCGCGAGTAGACGAGACGTCCGCTCTCCGCGGCGACCGCCTCTGCATCCCGCGCAGTTCCGGCCTGAACGTGGTGCGCCATCGCACGCGCCGTCTGCGGCAACCAGCCGTCGGCGACGACCCCAGCGCGCAGGCTGATCGTATCGACGACCTTGCCGTTGCGTTGGCCGTCCCGGCGATAGAGCGAACGCGGCACGCTCACCGAGCCGGCCATCGTGTGATACGCGCCGTCGTAGCGACCGACGCGCGTGTGGAGGGCACCGTCGATCACCACCTTTTCGGCGTCGAGATCGAGCCCGGCAAGCAGCCCTTGATGTGCCGCACGCTCCACCGTCGCGGCGGCCGCGCCGACCTCGCGCTCGATCTTCGCGTAATCGATCGACTTTCCGTCCGCGCTTCCAGCGCCGAGTCGTTCGACGTGTCCCGCCATCTCTTGCAGCGCGAGAGCGAGGTGCTTGTGTTGATCCGGCAGTTCGATCACGATGCGAGTCACGGGGCATCCTTCCGTCGAAGAGTCTTGGTAAACCCTCGATGGCACGGCTCTGCCCCACCTTTCAAGCGACGTGCCGCTCTACGCCGCGTTCCGGATCTCCTCGACGCTGCTCAGGATGAGATCCACACCCCGCGGGAGCGCCACGCGTGAGCCGAGGACAACACGCCGTGAAATCGAGTGGTGTGACTTCGCCGCGGCGGGATCAGCGTCGCGAGCCGACGGCACCAGGTGGG
>JBBSQG010000562.1:0-1828 GCA_038258125.1 Solirubrobacterales bacterium | reverse complement strand
CTCCGCGACCGGCGGGGCGTCGAAGCGCACCGGCTGGCAGCGACTGGCGATCGTCGGCAGCACCTCCCCGGGCCGGCTCGTGAGCAGGATGAGGTGCGCGAACGACGGCGGCTCCTCAAGCGTCTTGAGCATCCGGTTGGCGGCCTGGTCGTTCAGCTCGTCGGCGTCCTCGATGACGAACACGCGCCGGCGCGACTCAAACGGCGTGCGCGCCGCGCCGGCGACGACGGCCTGGTCGACGTCCCCGACGAGGATCCCCGCCGCGCTGGCGGGAGCGACCCAGGTCAGATCGGGGTGCGTGCCGTGGTCGACGCGCGCCGCGGCACCCACGGGATCCTCGGCGCCCTCGGTCAGCAGCGCGCCGGCGAACGCGCGTGCGACGGTTCGCTTGCCGCTCCCGGCGGGCCCGCTGAACAGGTACGCGTGGTTGGGTGCGCCGCCGGGTGCCAGCGCCGCGCCGAGCACGGCGCGGGCATGTGGGTGACGCTCGGTGCCGTTCAACACTCAGCGGAACGGTAGCGTCGCATCCGTGCGCGGACGGCTCATCACGCTTGAGGGCATCGACGGCGCGGGAAAGTCCACGCTGGCGACCGCCCTGCATGCCGAGCTGAGCCGGCAGCGGCCGGTGCAGCTGCTGCGCGAGCCGGGCGGCGTGGCGCTCTCCGAACGCATCCGCGAGCTCGTCAAGGACCCCGGCCTGCGCTGCGACGCGCGCGCGGAGGCGCTGCTCTACGCCGCGGCGCGCGCGCAGCTCGTCGACGAGCGCCTGCGGCCGTGGCTGCAGGACGGCACCTGGGTGCTGCTGGACCGCTTCGTCGACTCGTCGCTCGCCTACCAGGGCGCCGGCCGCGACCTCGGCGTCGAGGAGATCGCGGAGCTGAACCTGTTCGCCACCGGTGGGCTGAAGCCCGACCGCACGCTGCTGCTGCGCATCGACCCGATCACGGCACGCGCACGCCAGATCTCGCGCCAGCTCGCGCCCGACCGCCTCGAGCAGGAGGAGCACGAGTTCTTCGACAGGATCGCCCGCGCCTACGACGAGCTCGCGGCGGGCGACCGCCGGCGTTTCCGGGTACTGGATGCCGACGATACCCCGGAGAATGTGCTGAAACTCGCGAACATGGCACTGGCCGACCTGGACTCCGCGCGGTCTTGAGCGGCCGCGCCCCCGCATTTGAGGTCGAGCGTTTCGAGCGCGTCTCCGCGGGCGGCAACGTGCTGCTGCGGATCGCGGGACGCTGGCGCGCCGACGCGCGTGAGCGGCTGGCCCCGCCGATGCTGCTGCTCGACGACGGGCGCCGCACGCGCCGGCTGTCGCCGCTGCCCGGGCCCGACGACGCCGCCCCGTTCGCCGGACCCGATCCACCGCCCTGGCGGGCGGCCTACTCCGCCCCGGCCGCGCTGCTGACCGACGGCCACCTCGCCTTCGCCCTGGAGACGAGCCGCGGCATCATCGACCTGCCGCGACCCAAGGAGTCGGCGCGGCGCGGCAGCAAGCCCGGAAGGTCGGCCGCCGCGATCGCCCCGCCGGCGCCCGCCCCCGTCCCACCCGCGGCGCCCGTGTCCGATGCGTTGCGCGAGGAGCGCCGCCGCCGCGAGATCGCCGAGCGCGCCGCCGAGGAGCGCCGCCAGGCGATGGCCGCGCTCGAACACCGCCTAGAGGCCGAGCGGCGCCTGCGCGGCAGCGCCGAGCAGGCCGCCCGCGAGACGCGCGAGGAGCTCGCCGGCCTGCGGGCCCAGGCCGAGGCGGCCCTGCGCGGCGGCGCCCGGGAGACCCAGCAGCTCGCCGAGCGGGTCGCCTTCCACCAGCAGGCGCGCGCCGCTGCCG
>JBBSQG010000561.1:0-1837 GCA_038258125.1 Solirubrobacterales bacterium | reverse complement strand
GTCGCCGCGCTCGCGGACTCGCCGCGGAGGCGGCCGGCCCGCGCGAGCCGCAGCGCGCCGGCGGGCGGCGGCCCGGCGGGGGCCGCCACCCCGGGGGACGCCGCGGCCGGGCGCGCGGAACGCAGGTCGGGCGGGGGCGGCGCGCCCCCGGCGCGCAGACGGGCGGCGCCCCCGCGCGGGCGCGCGCCGGCGCGGCGGGCGCCGGCCGGCCGGCGGCCGCCGTCGCGCTGCTGCTCGAGCGGGCCGGCCTGCTCGGCGGCGAGTCCGCGAGCGCGGCGACGCTGCGACTCGCGCGGCGCATCTGCCGTGCGGTCGACGGTCTGCCGCTGGCGATCGAGCTTGCTGCCGCGCAGGTTCCCACGCGCGGGCTGGACGCCGTCGCAGAGGGCGTCGAGGCCATGATGCGCGGCGAGCACGGCCTCGACGACTTCGCCGGCGCGGACGCCAGCCGCCCCGATCGCCAGCAGACGATCGGGGCGGCCATCGACTGGAGCTACCGGCTTCTCAGGCCGGCCGAGCAGCGCGCGCTGCAGCGGCTGGCGGTCTTCCACGGCACGTTCGCACCCGCACAGGCGCGCGCGCTCACGCGTGAGGATGACGGCGCGGACGCGGGCCGCCTGCAGGCGCTCGTCGACGCCTCGATGGTGGCCGTCGCCACACCGCTGAACGGCTCGGCCCGTCTGCGGCTCGTGCAGCCGATCCGCGCATTCGCCGCCGAGCGCCAGGAGCGCGGCGGCGAGCTTCAGGAGACCCGCGCCGAGCACGCCCGGCTGTTCTCGTCGCTGGCGATCGACGCCGCCCCGCGGCTGTTCGGTCCCGGCGAGCAGGCCTGGCTGCAGCGCTTGGAGGCCGAGCACGACAACCTGCGTGCGGCGCTGGACTGGCACGTGTCGCGGGGGGACGCCCACGCGGCCCTGCGGCTCGTGGGCGCGCTGTGGTGGCTGTGGTTCTCCCACGGGCACCTGGAGGAGGGCTGCGCGTGGGTGCGGCGCGCGCTGGCTATCGACGACGAGCCCAGCCGGGAGCGCGTGCGGGCGCTGCGGGCGGGCTCCCATCTGTCGTGGTGGCGCGGCGACCACGCGGGCTGTGACGCCTACAACGCCGCGCTGGAGGCGTGCGCGCTGACGATCGACGATGCCTGGGGGCTGGCCTGGGTGAAGATGGGATTCGGGGCGACGGCGCTGTTCCGCGACCCGATCACGTGCCTGCCGCTGTTTCAGGAGAGCAAGCGGCGCTTCGATGCGCTCGGGCTGCGCTGGGAGGCCGGCTACGCGCTGCAGCTGATCGGTGCCGCGTACTGGTTTGGCGGGGACAACCGTGCCGGCGGCGCGGCGTTCGAGGAGGCCGTCGCGATCTTCACGCAGCTCGATCACCCGTCCGTGCTGGCGTCCGTGCAGCGCGCTGCCGGGCTGATGGCGGCGCGCTGCGGAAGTCCCGCGCGGGGGGTCGCGCTGTGCAACGACGCGCTGCGCCGCAGCGACGCGATCGGCGACCGCGCCGGCAGCGCGCAGGCGCTGAACTTCCTCGGCGCGATCAGCCGTGATGCCGACGACCTGCAGCCCGCCCTTGAGCGCCACGCCGAGGCGCTGCGACTCGGCCGCTCGGCCGGGGATCTGTGGTCGACCTGCTGGGCGCTGGACGGCCTTGCCGGCGCGGCACGGCAGCTCGGCGAGCTCGAGATCGCGGTCCGCCTGCTCGCGAGCTCGGCCAAGCTGGCCGAGCGCTCGTGGTACGTGCCCTCGCCGCGCGAGCGCCAGCTGCGCGAGGAGGACATCGCCGCGCTGCTCGGCGAGCTCGACCGGCCGGACTTCGAGCAGGCCACCGCCGACGGCGAGCT
>JBBSQG010000560.1:0-1839 GCA_038258125.1 Solirubrobacterales bacterium | reverse complement strand
CCTGGCGAGCATCTACAACGCGTCGGACGAGAAGATACGCGCCGTGTGGGACTTCGAGACCAGTCCGCTCTTCAGCGCCGCCGAGCGCGCCGCGATCCGACTCGGCTATCACGCGGCGCTGGTTCCCAACGAGGCGAGCGATGCCGACTTCGACGAACTGAAGCGCCACTTCGACGAAAGCCAGATCGTCGAGATCGTGGCCACGATCGCGCTGTTCGGCTACCTCAACCGGTGGAACGACACGATGGCGACGGCGCTCGAGCCGCTCGCGGTCACGGTGGCGGAGCGGGCGATCGGCGACGTGGGCTGGAACGCCGGCAAGCACTCGGCGTGACCACCCGTTCGATGCCCCTCAGCGCCGCTCGAGCCGCCGATACGAACTGAAGTGGCGCAGCGCCTTCTGCTTGTCGCCGGCGAGCTCGTAGAGGCGTGCGGCGTTGAAGTGCGCGTCGGCCATGTCGGGGGCGAGGGCGATGCAGCGCTCGTAGCTGCGCAGCGCATCTGCGTTGCGGCTGGCGTCCTCGAGGGCGATGGCGCGGTTGAAGTGCAAGAGCGCCTCGTCGGGGTGGCGTGAGACGGCGGTGTCGTAAAGGTCGATCGCGTCGATGCAGCGACCGCTGTCGCACAGCAGCGCGCCGAGGTTGAGCGCGGAGCGCACATGCCCCGGATCGGCGGCGAGCGCGGCGCGGTAGGCGGCCTCGGCGGCGCCGGCGTCGCGCGGCTCGTCGGCCTCGCCGCGCTCGAACCAGGCATCGGCGGACGGCCCGGTGTCCGGGCGTGGCGCCACCCGCGGACGGGCCCGCGGCGCCACCGCGCTCGGTGCGGGGCGGCCGGCTCGCGCCGCGTGCTTGGCGGCGTCGATGAAGGCGACGTCGGCGTCGGCACGGGGCGGCGCGGCGACGTCGAAGGCCATCAGCGACTGGCCCGTATCGACGGCCCAGCGCGCTCCGCCCTCGATCACCGCCACGTCGTTGCCGACGGCGGCGATGCGCAATCCGCTCAGCGGCAGCGACTCGGGCAGTGACGCACGCAAGCGCTTGAGCGACGCGACGACCCGGCGCAGCGGGATGTCGGCGCGCAGCAGGCCCCAGGCCGTGCGCAGCAGCACGATATCCCGGAAGGTGAAGCGCCACTCGCCCTTGTCGCCGACCTGCGGCGTGACGAAACCGGCCTCGACGAGCCCCGCCACCTCGCGTCGCGTGAGCTTGAGCATCTGCTGGACGCTGCGCAACGAATGCGTCGCGCTTTCGTCCGTCACGGCGGGCTCACTTGCGGGCTCGGGCCTTCGCGGGTGGTGCAGACGCTTCCGCGGCGGCCGGCGCGGCGGCGCGGCGAGCGCCCTTTCGGTCCTTCGCGGCTTCCTTGGCCGGGGCAGCCGGCGCAGCGTCTGCCGGCGCCGCCTTCGCCTTGCCCTTGGCCGTCGGCCTGGAGCCGCCGAGGCTCGCACGCAAGGCTTCGACGAGGTCGATCACCTGGGCACCCGCGGGCTGCTCCGCATGCTCGGCGGCGATGATCTCCTTGCCGGCGATCTTCTCGTCGATCGCGGCGAGGATGCGCTTCTTCTCCTCGTCCTCGAACATCGTCGGGTCGTAGCTGTCCTCGGCGATCTGGTCGATGAGCTGCATCGCGAGCTTCAGCTCGGCGTCGGACACCTTCACCTGCTCGATGTCGAGGTCCTTCATCGAGCGCACCTCGTCTGCGTAGAGGAGCTGCTGCAGCACCAGGCCGTCTTCACCCGGGCGCACCTGCACGACATACTGCTTCGACTTCCACGACCACTTCGCCAGCGCGCAGCGCCCGCTTTTCTTCATTGCCTCCATCAGGAGGTTGTAGGGCTTG
>JBBSQG010000559.1:0-1852 GCA_038258125.1 Solirubrobacterales bacterium | reverse complement strand
GCCTGCAGCTCGGCGCGCGCGACCGCGGTCGCCAGCCGGTCGACGGACGGCAGGTCGCGCAGCTTGTCGCGGTCGCTCATACGGAACGGCGAAGGAGTCGAACCTTCCAGCGCGATGTGACGCGCCCCGCCGGTGTTGGAGACCGGATGGGCCACCGGGCCCGGGCCGCTCCAGGCGTCGTCGCCCGTGCCGGGCGATCATCGCACCGCGATGGCACCGGGCTCACCGGCGACGATCTCGCCGACGATCGGGCCCGGCAGCGACCCCGCGGCCTCGGGCCTCACCGCGATGAGCAGCCCGCCCGATGTCGTGGCATCGCAGATCAGGCGCCGCCGTGCGGCGTCGACGCCGGCAGCGAAGGTCGTGAACGTGTCGGCGTACTCGCCGTTGCGGCGGCTGCCCCCGGAGACGGCGTCGTCGCTGTCGAGCAGCTCCAGCACGCCGTCGATCGCCGGCACGGCGGCGGAGTCGATCAGAGCCGCGACGCCACTCGCGCGCCCGAGCGAGTGGAGGTGGCCGAGCAGGCCGAAGCCGGTGACGTCGGTCATCGCGCTCGCGCCGGCCGCGCGCGCCGCAGCTGAGGCGGCGTCGTTGAGCTGGGTCATCGTCGCCACGCCGCGGGCGAGCAGGTCGTCGTCGCGGTTGCCGCGCTTGCGCGCCGTCGTGATCGCACCGACGCCGAGCGGCTTGGTCAGCACGAGCACGTCGCCCGCTTGAGCACCCGCGTTGGAGATCAGCTCGTCGGGATGCACGGTGCCGGTGACCGACATGCCGTACTTCGGCTCCGGATCGTCGATCGAGTGGCCTCCGACGACCGCGATCCCGGCCGCCGCCGCGACATCGGCGCCGCCGCGCAGGATCTCGCGCAGGATGTCGCCGCCGAGCTGCTCGAGCGGGAAGGCGACGACGTTCATCGCCGCCAGCGGCGTGCCCCCCATCGCGTAGACGTCCGACAGCGCGTTCGCCGCCGCGATCCGCCCGAAGTCGTAGGGGTCGTCGACGATCGGCGTGAAGAAGTCGATCGTCATCACGAGCGCGATCTCGTCGGTCAGCTTGAACACCGCGGCGTCGTCGGCGGTGTTCGAGCCGACGAGCAGCCGCTCGTCGTGGATCGTCGGCAGCCCGCGCACGATCGGCAGCAGCGCGGCGGCCGGCAGCTTGCAGCCGCAGCCGGCGCCGTGCGCGAGCGAGGTCAGGGCGACGGGTGCTGCGGCGTCCGGCGCGCTCACGGTGCTGGGGCTGGGTCAGGCATCGGGTGGAGATTGGAGCACAAGGGCTGCCATCGCGCTACCCGCTGGCGGGCGGAGTTGCGTGCGGCCCAGAAGGGCGAGCATGCACGCTGCGGCTGAGTCGCGGCGGCGCTGCAGCTCGCTTGGGCGATGTGTCCGGGCAGCCGATCAGGGTTGGAGCCGTGGAGATCGTCCTGCGGACGCGCCCACCCGAGGGCGTCGACTGATCGACCGCACGATTCGTGAACCGATCGGCGGCGCCCGGACCCGCGACCCGGTCGCGAGCGGTTCTTCCGCAACGAAGCCCATCTGTGGGTACTCGCCGTTGTTGAGTTCGGCCAGGTTCCCGCCATCATCGTGACGGTGTTCTCAAGCGCTCAGATCTCGACACTGGGCAAGCGCTACCCTGACGCTCGCTTTCGTCCAGGAGAAGCACTCACGCGAGGTCGTCCGCATCGTGCTGGATTGCGTGAAACCAGCACTGCTGCAGCGGGCCGCCTTGCCCGGCGCGGAGCGGAGCGGAGAAGACGCCGCTCCCACCCTCTTCTCCGCCGTGTCTAGCAGTGTCTAGCCGGGGGCTAGACATCGCTAGACACACGTCACCAGCAGGTGGTCGGGGGGTC
>JBBSQG010000558.1:0-1863 GCA_038258125.1 Solirubrobacterales bacterium | reverse complement strand
GGGTTCTGTCCACCGTGCCTCGGCAGGAAGATGAGCGCGACGGCGGCGCACCTCATGGAGGGCGTGCTGCCGCCGGTAGCGCTGCGGCAGTGGGTGCTCACGGTACCCTTCGCGTGGCGCAAGCGCCTCGGCTACGACGGCCCGCTGCTTTCGGTGATGACGCGGCTGTTTGTGAAGACCGTGCTCGACTTAGACCGCGAGCACGGCGCCGCGCCCGCGCCGGGTGGACAGAGCGGCGCGGTGGTCGCCGTGCAACGCACGTCGTCCGATCTCAAGCTCAATCCGCACGTGCACGCGGTCCTCCTCGACGGCGTTGCGCACGATCCGGAGGGAAAGGGCGGCGAGCTCGCATTCGAGACGCTGCCGCACCTGTCGACCTGCGACGTGGCGCACGTGCTCGAGCGCACGCGCGATCGGATCTTCAAGTACCTGCGGCGCCGCGGCCTTCTTGCCGACGACCAGCTCACCGAAGATCCGGACGGCGACGAGGGCCTTGTGGCGCTCGCCGCGTCAGCCGCGGGCGGCGGCGCGCCGCCGGCGGGACCGGAGTGGCGACGGGGTGCACGTTCGCTGTCGGAGCAGCGGCAGCCGATGGTGTTCGAGCGCCCGCTCTGCGTCTCGCTCGACGGCTTTACTCTACACGCGGCAACCCGCGCCGGCGGCTTCGACGAGGCCGGACGGGAGGCGCTCTTGAAATACATCCTTCGGCCCGCTGTCGCGCAGGAGAGGATCACCTTGCAGCCCGATGGCCTGGTCCGCATCGCGCTGAAGAAGGCGTTCTTGGACGGCACCGTCGCCATCGATCTCGATCCGCTCTCGCTGCTCAGTCGCCTCGCAGCCTCGGTGCCCGCGCCGCGCTTTCACACGGTGCGCTACGCCGGAGCGCTCGGCTCGGCGAGCAAGCTGCGCGCGCGCCTCGTGCACAAGCCGCCCGCTGCCGCCCAGGAGGTGGCGGCGCCGTCGGAAAGTTCGCGCCGTGGCTGCTACCGCCCGTGGGCCGAGCTCTTGATGCGCACCTTCGGGCTCGACGTGCTCGCATGCCCGCGCTGCGAGGGCCGGATGCGTCTACTCGCCTTGGTCACCGAGCCGGCCCGCATTGCGCGCGCTCTGCGCGCACTTGGAGAGCCCACCGAGCTACCAGCCCGCTCGCCGGCCCGAGGACCACCATACTGGAAAAGTCGCGTACTCCGCAGAGGCGCCGAAAACGAGCACGCGGCCGAGTAGCCACTGCGCGCCTGAACCGACGCGCGAGGGCAGCGTTGCGTCCTGCGTCCGAAATGTGCCGCGAAACACGACAATCTCGTGCCTTCTGCACAATCCACGCGTCTCCTTTGACCCTTGTGGTGGTTCGGGAGCCATAGCATCCAAGCCTTTTCCCGCTCCACCACCGCCGCCGCTCGCTGAGAAATGTCGCTTCTTCTTCCTACGCGCCCCGCTCGGCATCGACGAGGCAACCTTCCACGCGCAACGCACGGCATGGTCGCACGACTTCGGGGCCTGGGTCGATGCAAACTCCGACGCCTACTTCGGAGCCGCAACCGTGTCGGTCACACTGCAGGACGCGACGAAGCGGATGATGCTCGACACGCCGCTGCAGGTCGTGTTGGAGACCAACAAGGTGCTCACCCGAGCCGATCTCCGAGCCGATCTCCTCGCGCTCGCCGAACTCGATCTACGCGTGACCGTGATCCAGGGCACGCTCGACGCCTCCGCACCGATCGCCGCGACCGGCCGCCCGACTGCTGCCATGCTTGCCGGCTCGACGCTCGTCCAGATCGAAGGCGGCGGACACGGGCTCTACCTGGGTCACTCCGAGCAGTACAACGCCGCCCTGATCAACGCCGTCGGCTCGTGACCGAGGAT
>JBBSQG010000557.1:0-1865 GCA_038258125.1 Solirubrobacterales bacterium | reverse complement strand
GCCGGCTGCGATGCGCTACACCGAGGCCCGCCTCGAGCGCATGGCGATGGAGATGCTGCGCGACCTCGACGCCGACACCGTCGACTTCATCCCCAATTACGACGGCCGCAAGCAGGAGCCGGTCGTCCTGCCGGCGCGCTTCCCGAACCTGCTAGTCAACGGCTCCTCGGGGATCGCCGTCGGGATGGCGACGAACATCCCGCCGCACAACCTGCGCGAGGTGATCGACGCCGTCGTCGCCTTCATCGACGACCCGTCGCTGGCGATGATCGACCGTGCCGCCGCCGCGGCTGCGCTCATGAAGCACATGCCGGGGCCGGACTTCCCGACCGGCGGGATCATCCTTGGCCGCCAGGGGATCCTCGACGCCTACGAGACCGGACGCGGCCGCGTGCGCGTGCGCGGCAAGGCGCACACCGAGGACATCGGCCGCGGGCGTGAGGCGCTGATCGTCACCGAGCTGCCCTACGCGGTCAAGAAGGGCGGCGACAACGGCCTTGTCATGAAGCTCGCCGAGCTCGTGCGCGAGAAGAAGATCACCGGCATCGCCGACCTGGAGGACCACTCCTCCGAGCGCGGCGGGATGCGCGTCGTGATCACGCTCAAGCGCGACGAGATCCCCGAGGTCGTCCTCAACCAGCTCTACAAGCACACCGCCCTGCAGACGACGTTCGGCGTGAACATGGTCGCGCTCGTCGACGGCGTGCCGCGCACGCTGTCGCTGCAGGAGGTCATCAAGCACTACGTCCACCACCAGCGCGAGATCATCGTGCGGCGCACGAAGCACGAGCTCCGAGTCCTGGAGCGCCGCGTCCACGTCCTCGCCGGGCTGCTGATCGCGCTTGACAACCTTGACGCGATCATCGAGCTGATCCGCGCCTCGCGCGACCGCGAGAGCGCGCGCAACGAGCTCGTGGCGCGCTTCGCGCTGACCGAGATCCAGGCGTCGGCGATCCTCGACCTGCGCCTGTCGCAGCTCACCGCGCTGGAGGCCGGCGCGATCAAGACCGAGCACGACGACAAGGTCGAGCGGATCGGCGAGCTGCGCGAGATCCTCGGCGACGAGGCGCGCGTCTACGCCATCATCCGCGAGGAGCTGCTGGAGATCGCCGACCGCTTCGGCGACGAGCGCCGCACGCTGATCACCGACTCCGAGGACGAGATCGGCATCGAGGATCTCATCCCCGAGCAGCAGATGGTCATCACGATCACGAAGACCGGCTACATCAAGTCGCTGCCGCTGACGACGTACCGCGCCCAGCAGCGTGGCGGGCGCGGGGTCACCGGGATGGACATGAAGGACGGCGACTACATCGAGCACCTCTTCGTGACGTCGTCGCACGACTATCTGCTGTTCTTCTCCAACCGAGGAAAGGTCTACCGATCCAAGGTCTACGAGCTGCCCGAGGCGTCGCGGACGGCGAAGGGCCGGGCCTTGGTCAACGTCCTGCCGCTGCGCGAGGGCGAGCGGATCCAGTCGGTGCTCTCCACGCGCGACTTCACGGAGGGGCGCTACGTCATCTTTGCGACCAAGCGCGGCGTGGTGAAGAAGACCGAGCTGCTGGCCTACAACACGCCGATCAAGGCCGACGGCATCATCGCGATCAACATCCGCGACGACGACGAGCTCGTCAGCGTGCGGCGCACGAGCGGCGACGACGACATCCTGATCGTCTCGCGCAAGGGCCAGGCCGTGCGCTTCAACGAGTCCGACGTTCGGGCGATGGGCCGCGATACCTCGGGTGTGCGCGGCATGAACGTCGCGCAGCCGGCCGACAACGAGGTGCTCGTGATGGCCGTCGCGCGCGACGACCAGGAGCTGCTCGTCGTGACCGAGAACGGCTTCGGCAAGCGCACGTCGATCG
>JBBSQG010000556.1:0-1866 GCA_038258125.1 Solirubrobacterales bacterium | reverse complement strand
CGTGCTCGAGCGCGCCGAGCTCGGGGGCGGCGCCTCGCATGTCGCGGCGGGCATGCTCGCCCCGGTCACCGAGGCCGACGCCGGCGAGCTCGCGTTGCTGCAGCTCGGCCTGGCCAGCGCTCGCGCATGGCCGGCGTTTGCCGCCGAGCTCGCCGAGGCCGGCGGCGCCGATCCCGGCCTACGGCGCAGTGGCGCCCTCGTCGTCGCCCGCGACCGCGACGAGGCGGAGGCGCTGGAGCGCGAGCTGGCGATCCGCCTCGAGCTCGGCCTCGACGTCGAGCGCCTGTTGCCGAGCGCCGCGCGCCGCCTGGAGCCCGCTCTGGCCCCGACCCTGCGGCTCGCGCTCGACGTGCCCGGCGATCACTCGGTCGATCCGCGCTCGCTTGTGCTCGCGCTCGCCGAGTCGGCGCGCCGCGCTGGCGTGACGCTGCGGACCGGCGTGTGCGCCGAGCGCCTGGAGCAGCGCGACGGACGGGTGACCGGCGTCGGCCTCGCCGGTGGCGAGCTCGTCCGCGCCGGCCGCGTGGTTGCCGCGGCGGGTGCCTGGAGTGGTGCGATCGACGGGCTGCCGCGGATCCCGCTGCGGCCGGTCAAGGGGCAGATCCTGCGCCTGCGCGATCCCGCCGGCCCCGGCCTGCTGGAGCGCATCCTGCGCTTCGAGGGCGGCTACCTCGTGCCGCGCGGCGACGGGCGCTACGTGCTCGGCGCGACGATGGAGGAGCGCGGCTTCGACACGACGGTCACCGCCGGCGGTCTGTATGAGCTGCTGCGCGACGCGGGCGAGATCGTGCCCGGCATCCACGAGCTCGTCGTCGAGGAGATGTCCGCCGGGCTGCGCCCCGCGACGCCCGACAACGCGCCGGTGCTCGGCCCGTCCGAGCAGCTCGCGGGCCTGCACTGGGCGACCGGCCATCACCGCAACGGGATCCTGCTCGCGCCGGCCAGCGCGGATGCGGTCGTCGACGCCCTCGACGGCGACGCCGCGCACATCCCATCCGCCTTCGCGCCGGCGCGCTTCCAGCAGGTGGCGGCGTGATCTACGTCAACGGCGAGCCGGTCCACGACGCGGGCGACGATCCGACGATCCGCGACGTCCTCACCGCCCTGCGGATTGACCCCGACACGGCCGGCATCGCGGTCGCCGTCGATGCCGAGGTCGCGCGCCGCGGCGTGTGGCTGACGCGCCGGCTCGAAGATGGAGCACGCGTGGAGATCGTTCGGGCGGTGCAGGGCGGATGACCGGCGACGCGCAGGCCGGCGGGCGCGGGCGCTCGGCGCCGCTGCAGATCGCCGGCCGCACATTCGGCTCGCGCCTGTTGCTCGGGACAGGCGGCTTCACGCGCATCCAGACGCTCGCCGATGCGATCACGGCCAGCGAGACCGAGCTCGTCACCGTCGCCATGCGCCGCATCGACGCGACCGCCGAAGGCTCGCTGCTGGATGTCATCGCCGCCTCCGGCGCCGGCGTGCTGCCCAACACGGCCGGCTGCTTCACCGCACGCGACGCGGTCCTGACCGCGCAGCTCGCGCGCGAGGCGCTCGGCACCGACTGGGTCAAGCTCGAGGTGATCGGTGACGAGCGCACGCTGCTGCCCGACGCGCCCGAGCTGCTCGTCGCCGCCGAGCAGCTCGTCGACGACGGCTTCGTCGTGCTGCCCTACTGCAACGACGACCCGGTCCTCGCCCGCCGCCTGGAGGACGTCGGCTGCGCCGCGGTCATGCCGCTGGGCTCGCCGATCGGCAGCGGCCAGGGGATCGCCAACCCGGCCAACCTCACGCTGATCGTCGAGGCCGCCGGCGTGCCGGTGATCCTCGACGCCGGCGTCGGCACGGCATCCGACGCGGCGCTGGCGATGGAGCTCGGCT
>JBBSQG010000555.1:0-1875 GCA_038258125.1 Solirubrobacterales bacterium | reverse complement strand
GCGCAGCGCACCCAGGCGCCGTCGAACGCGACATCGGCGATCGGCTCGTCGCTCGTCGGCAGCTGGGCCAGGTCGCCGCCGAGCAGCGCCGGGCCGAGCCAGGCCAGCGGCGGTGCCTTCGGTCCCTCCGCCGGCCAGCCGGCGAGCGGCACGCCGCCGCTGACGATGAGCCGCTCCTGCGCGCGGGTCAGCGCGACGTACATCCCGCGCTCCTCCTCGCGGGCCGCCCGCGCACGGGCACGGTCGCGCAGGCGCTCGTAGGCGAGCGCGGGCTCGCTCGTCCCGTCGAGGCCGACGAGCCGCAGGCCGACCTCGCCCTCGGCGACGAGCAGGTCCTCGTCGCCGTCGGCCGGGCGCTGGCGGCCGAGGTCGGCGACGCAGACGACGGGGAACTCCAGGCCCTTGGCGGCGTGTACGGACATCAGCCGCACAGCCTTGACGTCGCCGAGCTCGACCGGCGCGTCGGTCTCGCGCGCCTCGGCCTCCAGCTCGGCGGTCGCGAGGTCGGCCAGGCCGCGCACGTCGCGCCCGCGCTCGCGTTCGAAGGCGGCAGCGAGGCGCAGCAGCTTGTGGATGTTGGCCAGCCGCCGGGCGCCGCCCTGCAGCGACAGGACATGCAGGTCATAGCCCGTCGCGTCGACGACGCGGCGCAGCAGCTCGTCGAGGCCCAGTCGTGGCGCGAGCGCGCGCTCGGCGGTGAAGCGGGCGCTGAAGACGTCCAGGCGCGCGCGGTCGTCGTCGGTCAGCAGCTCGTGCAGCGCGCCGTCGTTGGCGATCACCCGCCACGCGTTGCCCTTGCCGCCCGCGCGCGCGACGTGCGCCAGCGCGTCGGAGGACAGCCCGACGAGCGGCGAGGCGAGCACGCCGTACAGCGCGGCCTCGTCGCGCGGGTTGGCCAGCGCGGCGAGCCAGGCGCAGAGGTCGCGCACGACCTGGCGGCCCCAGTAGCCGCGGCCGCCGACGGACATCGTCAGCAGGCCCTGGTCCTCCAGCGCGCGCTCGTAGACGGGCAGATCGCCCAACGCGCGCAGCAACACGACGACGTCCTCGGGCCGGTGCGTTCCCGCGTCCACCAACTCCCGCACGCGCTGGGCGAGCAGGCGCGCCTCGGCCTGGCGCCAGGCCTTCGTACCGGGCCGCACCTCGCCGAGGTCGATGTCCTCCCAGCCGGCCTGGTCGGTGATCAGCAGCTCGACGAGCGGCGCCGGCGGCGGCTCGGTCTCGCGGCCCTCGCGGAGGGCGACGAACTCGGGGCCGAAGCGCGGCGTGAAGGCGGCGTTGATCGTCTCGAGGATCGCCCCGTGGGAGCGGAAGTTCGTCGCCAGCGTCGCGACACGGCCATCCGCGGCGAACGTCGCGCGCAGCGTGCGAAAGACGTCGATGTCGGCGTGGCGGAAGCCGTAGATCGACTGCTGCTCGTCGCCGACGAGGAACAGGTCGTCGCGGTCGAGCGCCCGGACGAGGTCCAGCTGGAGCGGATTGGAGTCCTGCAGCTCGTCGACCATGACGCGCTCGAAGCGCTCGGCATAGGAGCGCCGCAGCGCCGGCTCGCCGGCCAGCAGGTCACGCGCGTGCAGTTCGAGGTCGTCGAAGTCCAGTGCCGCCCGGGTCGCCTTGGCGTCGGAGTAGGCGTCGGCGTAGTCGCCGAGCAGCTCGTCGAGCAGCGCCACGGCGGCGGCCGCACGGGCGTCGCGGCAGGCGCTCGCATAGGCGTCGAGCGCGGCCCGGTAGCGCTCGCAGGCCGGTCCTTTCAGCGCGTTGGCGTTCGTGCCGAACGTCAGCTCCTTCAGCGGCGCGCCGAGCTCGCCGGGCGGCCGCGACACCAGCAGCTGCGCGCAGCGCAGCAGGCGCTCGCGCGCGGTGCCGACCGTCTTG
>JBBSQG010000554.1:0-1880 GCA_038258125.1 Solirubrobacterales bacterium | reverse complement strand
GCGACCGCCAGCCCGCCGAGTAGCAGCGCCCGCGTACGACCGATCCGCAGCACCAGCGCGCGGGCGACGTCCTGTCTTCCGCGCCCGTCGAGCGAGGCGAGGACGCGGGCGAAGAGGGCGGGACCGCCGATGCCGGTCGCCGTCGCGATCGCCGTCGCGACCGCCAGCGCGACCGCGAAGCCGCCGTAGTCGGCGGCGCCGAGCGCGCGCGGTACGAGCAACACGAGCGCGGCGAGCGTGAGCGCCTCCAGCGCCTTGCCCGCCGCGCCGGCGGCGAGCGCCTTGCGCGGGAGCGTCGCCGCGCTGTCGTTCACGGCGCGCAGACTAGACCGTATGCACGATCGACCATAGGTCAACCGGTGCCCGGCCGACGGCCGACCAGCCGTTGCGCTGCATGCTGCGCAACCGTCGTGGCGCAGCCGAGCGCGCGCGCGCCGTAAACTCGCGCCGGCCGTCCCGCGTTGACCTGAGGAGGAGCAGTGCCCACCAAGAACTTCATCGGCGTCGTCTGCGCATTGCTCGTCGCCGGGCTCGCCGGCTGTGGCGGCGGTGACTCGTCGTCGGGCGACAACGCCGCCGGCGACAAGGGCGGCAAGGCGAACTCGCCGGAGGTCAAGAAGCTCATCCGCGAGACGTTCGGCCCCAACGAGAAGGCGTCGTCGGGCAACCTCAGCGCCGTCCTCGACATCACGGTCAAGGGAGTGAAGCGCTACAAGGAGCCGATCCAGGTCAGCCTTGTCGGCCCGTTCACGGATGCCGGCGGTCAGCCCGAGGCCAAGCTCGACATCTCGCTCGGCCTGCGCGGCGGGATCCTCGGCGGCGACCTCTACCTGAAGAACGACAAGGCGTACATCGGCCTCGGCTCGACGGCCTACGAGATCCCGTCGTCGATCGCGGGTCCGCTGCGCCGGCCGCTGAGCAACGACGGCAACACGCTTGCCGCGGTCATGGGCGTCTTTCGCATCCATCCCGAGAAGTGGGCGAAGAACCCGCGCATCGTCGGCAACGAGCGCATCGCCGGGATCGACACGATCCACGGCACGGCGGAGATCGACACGAAGGCGCTGTTCCTCGATCTTGCCTCGCTCGCCAAGCAGCTGACGGCGCTGCGCATCACCGAGATCACCGGGCTGCCGCGGGCCGTCGACGCGCAGGCGCGCGCCGCGCTGCGCCGCTCGGTGAAGACGGCGACCGGCGACGTCTACACGGGCGCCAAGGACAAGGTCATGCGGCGGGCGAAGATCAACCTGCTGCTCAAGCCGTCGGCGAAGGACCGCAAGATCCTCGGCGGCTTCACGAGCATCAAGGTCGCCGGCACCATCGACGTCACCGACGTCGGCGCGCCGCAGAAGTTCAGCGTGCCGACCAACCGTGGCTCATACCAGGCGCTGCAGCTGTCGCTGGACGCGCTCGCCGAGGCGGTTCAGTAGTGGCCACGGACGCCCCGGTCGCGGCGCCGGCCCTGACGGTCCAGAACCTCAACAAGCACTTCGGTGAGCGCCACGCCGTCCGTGACGTGAGCTTCGAGGTCGCCCGCGGCGAGCTGCTGGCGATCATCGGCCCCAACGGCGCCGGCAAGACGACGCTGCTGACGATGCTCGCCGGCATCCGCCAGCCAGAGACCGGCAGCGTCGAGCAGGCACCAGGGACGACGGCGCGGATCGGCTGGGTCCCGCAGCAGACGGCGGTCTACACGAAGCTCACCGTGGCCCAGAACCTGCGCCTGTTCGCCAAGCTCGAGACGGTGGCCGACGCCGACGCCCCCGTCGCGCGGAGGCTCGACCCGACCGGGCTGGGCGAGCGCGCCGACGACGAGCTCGGCAGCCTGTCGGGCGGCAACCGCCAGCGCGTGAACATCGCCGTCGGCCTGCTCGCCGATC
>JBBSQG010000553.1:0-1882 GCA_038258125.1 Solirubrobacterales bacterium | reverse complement strand
GGCTTTCGCGCGGCCAAGGATGCGCGCGGCCTGCTGATCGTCGGCGCCGGCGACGGCGGGCGCCTCGTCCTGCGCGAGATCCTGCGCAACCCGGTGCTCGGCCTCAAGCCCGTCGGCTTCGTCGACGACGACCCGCTCAAGCGCCGCCTGCGGATCGACGGCGTGCGCGTGCTCGGCACGACGAGCGAGCTGGGCCGGATCCTCGACGAGACCGAGCCCGACGAGGTGACGATCGCGATCCCGTCCGCGCCGGGCGTGCTGCGGGCCAACGTCGTGCGCTGCTGTCGCGAGCGGGGCATCCCCGTCCGCACCCTGCCGACCGTCTTCGAGCTGCTGCAGAGCGGCGCGACCGCCGTGCGCCAGGTGCGCGACGTGCAGATCGAGGACATCCTCGGCCGCGAGCCGGTGCGGATGGAGCTTGACCGTGTCGGCGCCTACCTCAGCAGCGAGGTCGTGCTCGTCACCGGCGCCGGCGGCTCGATCGGCAAGGAGCTCTCGCGCCAGATCGCGCGTGTCGCCCCGCGGCGGCTGGTCCTGCTCGACCACGCCGAGGACAACCTCTTCACGATCCAGCGCGAGCTCGAGCACGACCGTCACGTGCACCCGTCGACGCTCAACGTCGTGCTGGCCGATTGCAAGGAGGAGGAGCGGATGCGGGAGGTCTTCGACCTGTACCGCCCGACGGTCGTCTTCCACGCCGCCGCCTACAAGCATGTCGGGATGATGGAGCAGAACCCCGTCGAGGCTGTTCGCAACAACGCGATCGCCACGCGGCTGATGGCGCGGATCTCCGGTCAGACGAAGGTCAAGGGCTTCCTGCTCGTCTCGACCGACAAGGCGGTCGATCCGGCGACCGTGATGGGCGCCTCCAAGGCGCTCGCCGAGTTTGCCCTGGAGGCCGAGCAGGCGCGCTTCCCGGCGACGCGCTACTGCGCGGTGCGCTTCGGCAACGTGCTCGGCTCGTCGGGCTCGGTCGTGCCGATCTTCCGCCGCCAGATCGCGCTCGGCGGTCCGCTGACGGTGACCGACGAGCGGATGACGCGCTACTTCATGACGATCCCGGAAGCGGTGCAGCTCATCATCCGCGCCGGCGGCCTCGGCGGGCCGGGCACGGAGGGCGGCGAGATCTACGTCCTGGAGATGGGCGAGCCGGTCCGGATCATCGACCTCGCGCGGACGATGATCGAGCTCTCGGGCCTGGAGCCCGACCGCGACATCGCGATCGAGGTCGTCGGCCGGCGGCCCGGCGAGAAGCTCCACGAGGAGCTGTTCAACCCCTACGAGCGCCCGCAGCCGACGGCCGCCGAGAAGATCCTGCGCGCCGAGCGCGCACCCCGCGCGCCGCACGTCGTCGACGAGATGTTCGACCAGATCGGGCTGCTCGTCCTGGAGGGCGATGCCGCCGGGCTGGCGGCCAAGGTGTCCGAGCTGTCGGCGATCGCCGAGGGCACTGCGACTAGGATTTCGACGTCTGAGCCGGAACCTTCTCCTGTGATCTCCGCCCGCCCCCGATCCGCGATCGACGGCACGCCGTCGTGAGCGCGCTGGTTCTCGCTGCCTCGGCGGGCGGCCTCGTCGAGCAGATCGGCTCCTACCTGGGCTTTGCGGCGATCGTCGGCCTCGGCGCCATGACGCTGCTCTACTTCACCCAGGCGCGCGAGGTCAAGCGCCTGCGCGAGTGGGCAGGGCGCGAGCCCGAGCGGTCCGCCGAGCTCACCCAGCGCGTGCAGGCCGACCCCAATCGCCGCGTCGTGGCGCAACCGATCCAGCCGTCGACCGCGGCCGCCCAGCAACAGGCGCCGGCGGCGCTCGACGCGAGCGTCGGCGCCACGCCGCCCGGTGCCATACCGCCCGGCGCACCGGCGCCCGGCGCACCGGCGCC
>JBBSQG010000552.1:0-1890 GCA_038258125.1 Solirubrobacterales bacterium | reverse complement strand
TGCCCCTCCTCGACGCGGTACTGCTTGCCGCCGGTCTTGACGATTGCGTAGGCCATGATGAAAGAAGGTTCAGCTTTCCGAGGTCGGTGTCGCGCCGGACTCTGCCCTGGCGCGCGAACGGCGCCGTCCGCCTCTGCGGCCGCGGCGCCGGCCCGTGATTGTAGGCCATCTCCGTCGGCACGCCGTCGGCGCGTACGCGCCGCTGTCGCAGTCGACGATGCCCAGGCCGCCTACCACCATCAGTCGCGCGCATACGATGGGCCGGCAGCCGCGGCGAGCCCCCGTCTGCCTCCTCGCCGCCGAGCGCGGGCAACTTGAGCAGGCGATCGGGCTGCTGGGCCGCGCGCTCATCGAGTTGGGATTGATTGCGCAGGTCCAGATCGCGTGGACCGTAAGGAACGGAACGTCGCGCTGGGGCCAAGCGAAGCCGTCGCTCTCAGCCCAGCTGCGCGAGGGGCGTCCGGGGTCGAGAGCGCGATGTTCCGGGGTCGATAGAGAGTTCGTGCGGAAACCGGGATAAGGAGCCGCGACGACGGCCAGCGAGCTACCGGATTGCGTGGGAAAGGAGTAGCGACGGTCTGGTGCCCATAGACCCTCTCGCCTTTACCTCGATGGTAACCTCGTAAAGGTCATGAGCAAGCTCTCCACGAAGAACCAGGTCACGATCCCAGTCGAGGTGTTGCGAGCCGCCGGCCTGACGGCGGGCGACGAAGTAGTCATCCGCGCCAGTGGCAGCGGCCGCATCGAGATCGAGCACACGGACGATCTGATCAAGCGCTTTGCCGGCACGCTGCCCGCCGGTATCTATCCGCCCGGATATCTCTCAGACGTGCGCGACGAGTGGCGACGGTAGCGCTCGACGCCGACGTGCTGATTGCGTTCTTGGACGCATCCGACGACCAACACCAACGCGCCATCGACCTCCTGCGCCCTCGGCTGGCCGCCGGTGGCCAGATCGTGATTGCCGCCAGCGTCTACGCCGAAATCCTCGTTCACCCGCTCAAGCGCGGTAGCGACCAAGCGATCGACGACTTCTTGGCTGCGATCGGCGCAGACGTCGTCGCCATCGACCGCGACATCGCACGACGCGCCGCACAGCTTCGCGCCACGCACCCCAGCCTCCGTCTGCCTGACGCGCTCTCGCTCGCGACCGCGCACGCCACGAAGGCCGACCTCCTCACGCTCGATCAACGGCTTCAGAGGATCGCCCGCAGAACGTCCGCGTAGGGTCCGCCACTACGCGCCCACGCAGCGTCACGGCGCAGCCGGCGCAGCCGAGTTGGACGAGACGCGGTAGCACCTTCGGGGAGGCTCGAGTAGCAGCGCCCGCCGCACGGCCCGGCACGGCCGGACAGAAGTCGCAGCTCAGCGACGAGGAGGTCTTGGACCATATGCGCTGATCGACCGTCGCGGGGCTCGCCAGCTGCCCCCGCTCGACGCCGAGCAGTCGGTCATCGACCCCATCGCGCTGGACCCGACGCTGCGCGACGAGCTCGTCTCCCGCGCCGACGCCGATGACACGACGCCGTCCGAGGTCGTCCGCGAGGCGCTGCGGCGCTATCTGCGCGCCGCCTGACGGCACCGGCGCACGCCAGCAACGCACGAAGGGCGAGGGTCAGCTCTCGGCAGCCGGCGTGGCGCCCGACTCGGCGCCGGCCGTCGCGCGCGAGCGCCGCCGGCCACCGCGGCGGCCGCGCCGCCGGGTCGGCTCGCCGCCATCCCCGTCCGCACCGTCCTCGGTGCCCGCCGCGGCCGCGGCCGGTGGGGCAGCGCTCTCCTCCACCGGCGGGGCGTCGAGCATCGTCGCGGTCGCCGACGTGCGCCCGGCGTGGTCGATCCTCACGAGCCGCTTGGCCCCGACGAAGCGCCCGCCGCCGGCCACGCTGATGA
>JBBSQG010000551.1:0-1899 GCA_038258125.1 Solirubrobacterales bacterium | reverse complement strand
GGCGTGTGGACGGCGTAGCCGGCCATGCGGATCGCGCCGTGGCCAACGGTGTCAGGCATGTCTTCCCCCTGTAGCTGCGGTGTGCATGCAAATCACCGGATTTCTGTGAGAGCGGGGTACCCCGAACCGTGGTGCTCGAGTGAGAGAGACCGGCTCCTCTCTCGTTCGCATGACGTGCCGTGCGTTCACCGCTCCGGGGTGAGTCTAGGGATGCGATCGCATCCGGTGGAGGAATTTCGGACGCCGCTGCGGGGCGTGCCGGGGCCGGCGGGAGACGGCCCGTCGGTCGCATACGCTGGTCGCCGTGAGAGCCGTCCTCGCGCTGATCATCGCCGCTGCGCTGCTGGCCGTCGCCGGCTGCGGGGAAGAACGTGGCGACGCGCAGAGCACCGTGCCGGAGCCGGTCGGCGCGGCGCCGGTGAGCGATCCGCGCGCGGTGGCACGCACGTCTGTGTCGCTCGTCGACTATCAGCTCGACGTGACGCAGCCGCGCCTCCCGCGCGCGGGACGGATCGCGATCGAGGTCACCAACGACGGGGTCATGCGCCACGCGCTTGCGCTCGACGGCCCGTCGGGCCTGATCCGCACACGGACGCTTGTCCCGGGCGAGCGCGCGATCCTGCCGGTGACGCTGCCGCAGGGGACCTACCGCTGGTACTGCCCGATCGCCGACCATGAGCAGCGCGGGATGGTCGGCCGGCTGCGCGTGGCCGAGTAGGCGCGCGCGGTCGTGTCGCGAGTGCAGCGCCATGCGCTGCAGATTCACCACGACCGACCGGCGTCAGTCGTCGTAGCCGGGCTCGCCGGGCAGCAGGATCCGGCGCGCGTCGCCGTCGAACACGACCCGCGGCAGTACCGGCACGATCTCGCGTCCGCGAGCGTGTGCGAGCAGCGCATCGACCGTCGTGAACGCGCTCAGCTCCTGCAGGTGGGTGAGCGTCGGCAAGACGAGCGCCAGCTCGTCGCGCGCGTAGGCGGCGACCGCGGCGGCGGGTGAGGTCCACCGCAGGTCGACGCATTCGCCGCCATCCACGCGCGGCCGCGCATCATCGGGTGCGCGGACGACGAAGAAGTGAGTGTCGAAGCGGGTGGCGATCAGCACGGGGGTGATCCAGCGGCTGTAGGGGACGAGCGCGGCCGGGTCGACGCCCGCGATCCCGGCTTCCTCGGCGAGCTCGCGGACGGCCGCCGCGCGATCGTCCTCGCCGCCGTCGACCGCACCGCCGGGGAAGACCCAGTAGCCGCCCATGAAGCGCTGCGCGGGGTTGCGCCGGACGAGCACCAGCTCCAGGCCGCCGCCGCCGTCGCGCACGACGATCACCGAGGCCGACGCGCGCGGCCGGGTCGGCGCTCCTTCGCGCCGCAGCCGCTCGCCGGTCGTCGGCCGCTTCACGGGTCCGAAGGTATCGCCTCGCGACGATCCCCTACCCTCCAGCCCATGACGACCGAGACCGCCACCACCCGCTGGATCTGCGAATCCTGCGGCTTCATCTACGACCCTGAAGAGGGCGATCCCGACGGCGGCATCCCGCCGGGCACGGCGTTCGCGGACATTCCCGACACGTGGTTCTGTCCCGTCTGCGGCGCCCGCAAGAAGGACTTCACGCCCTACGAGGATTAGCAGCAGTCGCCGTGCAGCACGTTGCCGACAGCCACGGTCTGATCCGCGTGCAGGGCGCGCGCGTGAACAACCTCAAGGACATCAGCCTCGAGCTGCCGAAGCGCCGGCTGACGGTGTTCACCGGGGTTTCCGGCTCGGGCAAGAGCTCGCTGGTGTTCGGCACCATTGCCGCGGAGTCCCAGCGGCTGATCAACGAGACCTACAGCGCCTTCGTGCAGGGCTTCATGCCGACGTTGGCCCGGCCGGATGTCGACGTGCTCGACGGACTGACGACTGCG
>JBBSQG010000550.1:0-1922 GCA_038258125.1 Solirubrobacterales bacterium | reverse complement strand
GCCGCCACCCGCCAGCCGGGCGATCAGGTCGAGCACGACCTCGCCCCCGAGCGGCTGCAGCACCAAGTACACGCCGCGCGCGTCGTCGATCAGGTTGCGCAGCGCCGTGGCCGCCGCTTCGTCGAGATCGGGCCGCAGGACGAACAGCTCGCGGGTTCCGGTGTCACCGCTTTCGGCACGGCGCCGCACGATGAAGGCGAGCAGGGCGCGGCTCGCCGCGTCGGCAAGGTGCCAGTCGTCCAGGACGATGGCATCGAAGCTGTCGGCCGAGAGCGCTCGCCAGCCGAGCGCGCACGCTTCGAAGAAGCGGTTGCGCTCCTCGTCGGACCGGATCGGCGGCGGCGCCGGCCCGAGCTCGGGCACCAGGCGCGTCAGCTCGTCGGCGACCCAGTTCGGCAGCGGCGGCAGTTCGGGCACGGGACCCATCAGCGACCGCAGCGCGCGAGCGAACGACGCATACGGAAGCTCGGCGTCGCCCATGCGACACCGCGCCAGTGCGAACGGCCCGTGCGCCGCCGCGAAGTCGGTCGCAAGGCGGCTCTTGCCGATCCCGCCGACGCCTTCGATGACGCCGGGTCGGACCTCCGCCCACGCCGCCTCCATCCGCTGCACCTCTTCGTCGCGGCCCACGAACGGCAGTTCGTTCGGGATGAAGGCGCGCCCGGCGAGGTCGGCGCCAGCCGGCGCGGTCCGCATCGGTTTCGCCGCGACGTGCGCGCTCAGCGGCGCCGTCGCGACCGAACCGCGAAGCGCCGTCGCCAGCGCTTCGGTTTCCTCGGTCGGCACGAGCCCGAGTTCGTCGCGCAGCAGCAGCCGGCATCGTTCGTAGCGGGCCAGTGCCTGTTCGCGACGCCCGCACGCAGCGAGCAGGCGCATCGCGTCGCGGTGGTGCTGCTCCTGCAACGGGTCGTCGGCGAGCAGCGTTTCGATGCGGTCGAGCGCGCCGGTGGCATCGCCGACCGCCTCGCGCGCGACCGCCGATGCGCGCAGCGCACGATGGCGCAGGGCACTCAGTTGGTCACGCCAGGTGTCGAGCCAGTCGTCGAAGACCGGCGAGTCGCCGAGCGAGAAGCCGTCGGCCGGCGTGCCGCGCCACAGGGCGAGGGCGTCGTCGGTGCGCCCGGCATCGACCGCGGCGGCGAACGAGACGGCGTCGCAGTCGAGGGCGTCGCCCGCCGCGAGGGTGTCGCCGTCAACGCGAATGGCGTCGCTGGCGCCCGTTTCGCGAAGTCGGGCCAGCTCGCGGCGCAGGTTGCGCCTGCCGGTGCTTTCGTCGAGTTCGGGCCACAGCATCGACGCCACGCGGGCTCGCGGCACCGGCGACCCGTCGCGCGCGAGCAAGAGCAGCAACGCCATCAACTTGCGAACCGGCAACGTCAGCGCCGTGCCGTCGCGTCGCAGCTCGGGCGGACCCAGGAGTCGGAGGGCGAGCATCCGATCGGATGATGCCATCGGCAGGCGTTCTTCGAGACGCGCTCTCGACCGGCGAGCCGGCTGGCGACTTGCAACGGCGTTGCAACGCCTGCTCCCTACCGTCGGCCCCTGTCGATCTGAACCCCTTTTCGGATTACGAGGGAGCCCCCATGCGCAGTACCGTCTTCATCCTTTCGCGAACGCTCGCTGCCTTCGCCTGTGCGTTCGCCCTCGTCGGCGGCCTGGCCGGTTGCGGCGGGAACGACTACGACGCAGAAGAGCCCGCTGGCGTCGGCGCCCCGCCCGCGGCGGGCGTGCCGGTGCGCGTCGAGGTGCTCGTGTCAGGGCCCGGCGCAGCGCCGCTCGAGGGCGTGCAGGCGGCGATCGTCGGCGGCACGGCGAGTGCCCTGACCGCGGCCGACGGCAGTGCCGCCATCGATCTTCCGACGCGGGCGACGGTCCTCGTCAAGCTCAGCAAGGACGGCTACACCGACGGCTTCAAGCGGGTC
>JBBSQG010000549.1:0-1922 GCA_038258125.1 Solirubrobacterales bacterium | reverse complement strand
GGTGAGCGAGGAGCTGAAGATGCTGGTGAGCCTGGTCACCAGCCAGGCGAGCGGCTGCCGCTACTGCCAGGCGCACATGACCAACCTGGCGAGCATCTACAAGGCGTCGGACGAGAAGATACGCGCCGTCTGGGACTTCGAGACGAGCGCGCTTTTCAGCGGCGCCGAGCGCGCCGCGATCCGACTCGGCTATCACGCGGCGCTGGTGCCCAACGAGGCGAGCGATGCTGACTTCGACGAACTGAAGCGCCACTTCGACGAAAGCCAGATCGTCGAGATCGTCGCCACGATCGCGCTGTTCGGCTACCTCAACCGCTGGAACGACACGATGGCGACCGCGCTCGAGCCGCTCGCGGTGACGGTGGCGGAGCGGGCGATCGGCAGCGTGGGATGGAGCGCGGGCAAGCACGCGGGGTGATGCCCCCGTTCGAGGCCCCCTCACCGCCGCTCGAGCCGCCGATACGAACTGAAGTGGCGCAGCGCCTTCTGCCGGTCGCCGGCGAGCTCGTAGAGCCGGGCGGCGTTGAAGTGCGCATCGGCCATCTCCGGCGCGAGCGCGATGCAGCGCTCGTAGCTGTGCAGCGCCTCGGCGTTGCGGCTGGCGTCTTCAAGGGCGATGGCGCGGTTGAAGTGGAGGAGCGCGTCGTCGGGATGGCGTGAGACGGCGGCTTCGTAGAGGTCGATCGCCTCGGCGCAGCGGCCGGCCTCGCAGAGCAGCGCGCCGAGGTTGAGCGCGGCGCGCACGTGCCCCGGGTCGGCGGCGAGCGCGGCGCGATAGGCCGCCTCGGCGGCGCCGGCATCGCGCGGTTCGTGGGCCTCGCCGCGCTCGACCCAGGCCTCGGCGGACGGCCCGCTGTCCGAACGCGGCGCGACCCGCGAACGGGCCCGCGGCGCCACGGCGCTCGGCGCTGAACGGCCCGCGCGCGCCGCATGCTTGGCGGCGTCGATGAAGGCGACCTCAGCGTCGGCGCCAGTCGGCGCGGCGACGTCGAAGGCCATCAGCGACTGGCCGGTATCGACGGCCCAGCGCGCTCCGCCCTCGATCACCGCCACGTCGTTGCCGACGGCGGCGATGCGCAATCCGCTCAGCGGCAGCGACTCCGGCAGTGACGCACGCAAGCGCTTGAGCGATGCGACGACGCGGCGCAGCGGGATGTCGGCGCGCAGCAGGCCCCAGGCCGTGCGCAGCAGCACGATGTCCTGGAAGGTGAAGCGCCACTCGCCCTTGTCGCCGACCTGCGGCGCGACGAAACCGGCCTCGACGAGCCCCTCGACCTCGCGCCGCGAGAGCTTGAGCATCTGCTGGACGCTGCGCAACGCATGCGTCGCGCTGTCGTCCGTCACGGCGGGCTCACTTGCGGGCTCGGGCTTTCGCGGGTGGTGCCGACGCTTCAGCGGCGGCCGGGGCGGCGGCGCGGCGTGCGCCCTTTCGATCCTTCGCGGCTTCCTTGGCCGCGGCAGCCGGCGCAGCGTCCGCCGACGCCTTCGCCTTGCCCTTGGCCGCCGGTTTCGAGCCGCCCAGGCTCGCCCGCAGCGCCTCGACCAGGTCGATCACCTGGGCGCCCGCAGGCTGCTCGGCATGCTCGGCCGCGACGATCTCCTTGCCGGCGATCTTCTCGTCGATCGCGGCGAGGATGCGCTTCTTCTCCTCGTCCTCGAACATCGTCGGGTCGTAGCTGTCCTCGGCGATCTGGTCGATGAGCTGCATCGCCAGCTTCAGCTCGGCGTCGGACACCTTCACCTGCTCGATGTCGAGGTCCTTCATCGAGCGCACCTCGTCGGCGTAGAGGAGCTGCTGCAGCACCAGGCCGTCTTCACCCGGGCGCACCTGCACGACATACTGCTTCGACTTCCACGACCACTTCGCCAGCGCGCAGCGCCCGCTTTTCTTCATTGCCTCCATCAGGAGGTTGTAGGGCTTG
>JBBSQG010000548.1:0-1933 GCA_038258125.1 Solirubrobacterales bacterium | reverse complement strand
TGTCTAGCCCCCGGCTAGACATCGCTAGACACGGCGGAGACGAGGGTGGGAACGGCGTCTACTCCGCTCCGCTCCGCGCCGCGCCGCGCCGGGCAAGGCAGCCCGCGGCAGCAGTGCTGCCTTCCACATGCAATCCGATAGCGCCCTGCGCCCTCGTCGCGGGCTCCTCATCCGGTTTCCCGCACGAACTCTCTATAGACCCCGGCATGCGTGTGCGTGCACGGATGACAAGTCAACGATCGAGTCCGCTCCATCCGTCACATCTGCGGACGCGGTCGGCGTGTCGCCACGAGCAGGCGCGACCTCGATCCCGCGGTGGGCAGCAGCACTCATCGGTGGCCAGCGTCCGCGGTCGCCGCGAGCAACTCGAGCGCGAGCGTCTCGATCTCGGCGCGCAGCTCGAGCGCGAGCCAGCGTTCCGGGATCGCGGCAACGCCCCACAGCGTGCCGAGCAGGTTGCCGGTGATCGCGCCGGTGCTGTCGCTGTCGCCGCCGTGGTTGACAGCAAGACGCACCCCGGTAGCGACGTCGCCGGCGACGAGCGAGCAGTAACGCGATCGCGAGCGCCTGCTTGGCGACCCACCCCTGGCCGAGACGCCCGACCGCCTCGGGGGATGCGCCGCGCTCGGCCTCCGCACATGCCTGCTCGACCGCTGCCAGCACCTCGCCGTGGTCAGCGCACGCGACCAGCGCCGCGCGGGCGCGCTCGATCCCGTCGGTCAGGCTACGGCCCTCGGGCAGCGCGCTGATCACGACCGTCAGGAACCCGGCCGCGAGCTCGCCGGAGGGTGGCCGTGCGTGATCGCGGCGACCTCGCACCGGGCCTCGAAGCGACCGAACAGCCCGACCGCCGCGGTTCGCATCATGCCGCCACAGCCCTTACTGCGGTTGATCGGCCGCTTCGCCGTCCCGTAGTCGCCGGGACTTCAGCGCGGACAGGCAGGTCCGTCCCGGGGCGCGGCGCGCGTGCAGCTGACTGAGGCAGTTCAAGCAGCGCGCTGCGGTGCTGGCCGCCGAGCGGCAGGCTCAGCCCGTGCATGATCGGAACGGGCGCCAGCGGCTCACCCTGCGTGCGCAGCCAGCGGCGGTAGGCGTGGTATGGGAACGCCGGCTCGGTGCCCCAGATCCCCTTCGCCATCGCGCGTCGGACGGCCGGAACCATCTCCGCGGCCGAGGAACTCGATCGCATGCCTTCTGCCGTGAACATCGCCATCTCGTCGAGCGCTTCGGCCGCGACGGGATCGCCGAGTTCGCGCAGGCCGACGGACGGATCGGCGCGATCACCGACGACACACAGCGGCGCCCCGAGCGCATCGCCCACGGCGCCGCCAAACAGGCAGCCGGCGAAGCGCTCCGCGAGCGAGACCATGCCGGGCCTTTCTCGGAAAGCTGGTTCGCCAGGGGCTAGGCGGTGGCGTCCCCGCTCGGCGCACCCTGCAACGCGGCCCAGACGCGGCTCGGCGTGCACGGAATCTCGATGTCCCTGACGTCGGCCGCGTGGTAGAGCGCGTCGACGATCGCGTTGGCGACGCACGGCGGCGACCCGACGCCGGGCGACTCGCCGATGCCCTTGGCACCGATCGGGTGGTGCGGGCAGGGCGTGACGGTGGCGCCGAGCTCGAAGCCGTGCTCGGGGCACTCCAGCGCGGTCGGCACGAGGTAGTCCGACAGCGACGCGTTCAGGCAGGTGCCGTCCTCGTCGAAGGACATGATCTGCATCAGCGCCTGCCCGATGCCCTCGGTGAGGCCGCCCGTGATCTGACCGTCGACGATCATCGGGTTGATCCGCACCCCGCAGTCGTCGACGGCGATGAAGCGGCGCACCTTGACCACTGCGGTGCCGGGGTCGACGTCGACCACGCAGATGTAGGCACCGTGCGGGGATGTGAGGTTCTCGGGGTTGTTGCAGTTCTGCGCCTCGAGCCCACCCCCG
>JBBSQG010000547.1:0-1935 GCA_038258125.1 Solirubrobacterales bacterium | reverse complement strand
GTGACCTTGAACGCGCCGTTGAAGACGCCGATGTCCTCGCCCATGAGGAACACGTTCGGGTCGCGCTGCAGCTCCTCGCGCAGCGCGGCGTTCAGCGCCTCGCGGTAGCGCATGACGGTCATCAGCCGTGGCTCCTCGGTCCGCCGGCGCCCTCGTCGTCGTCGGACTTCGGCGCCGTGTTGCCCGTCGCCGAATGCTCGGCGGACTGCGGCAGGTCGGCGCGATCCATCGCGTGCTCGTCCTCGCCTCGGTGCGGGGTCGGCGTACGCTCGTCGACGGAGTACCAGCCGCGCACCTGGTCGCCGAGGACGTAGATGTCCTCGTAGAGCGCGTTGGGCGAGGGGTGCGGCGAGGCGTCGGCGAACGCGACCGCCTTGTCGATGCGGGCGACCGTCTCGCGTTCCATCCGCGTGCGCTCGTCATCGTCGAGGATGCCGGCGGCGACGAGCTGGTCGCCGAAGACGGCCAGCGGGTCGCGCTTGCGCCACTCGTCGACCTGCTCCTGGGTGCGGTATTCCTCGGGGTCGGCCATCGAGTGGCCGCGGAAGCGGTACGTGAGCGCCTCGACGAGCACGGGGCGACGCTCCTCGCGCGCGATCCGCAGTGCCTCCGTCGTGACGTTGTACGTGTCGAGGACGTCCATCCCGTCGCAGCGCATGCCGGGCACGCCGAAGCCCTCGCCCTTGCGCAGCAGATCGGTGACGGCGGAGTGGCGCTCCAGCGCCGTGCCCATCCCGAACTGGTTGTTCGTGATCATGAAGACGACCGGCAGGCTCCAGAGCGCGGCGAGGTTCATCGTCTCGCCGAACGTGCCCTGGTTGGAGGCGCCGTCGCCGAACTGGCAGAGCGTCGCATCGTCGGTGCCCAGGTAGTCCGAGGCGAGGCCGAAGCCGGCGGCAAGCGGCAGGTTGCCGCCGACGATCCCGTAGCCGCCCATGAAGCGCTTCTCGAGGTCGAACATGTGCATCGACCCGCCGCGCCCCTTGCAGAGGCCGTCGACGCGCCCGAACAGCTCGGCCATGACCCGGTTCGGATCGCTGCCGCGCGTCAGCGTGTGGCCATGCGAGCGGTACGTCGAGATGAGGTAGTCGTCGTCGCGCAGCGCGCGGGTGGAGCCGACGATCGTCGCCTCCTCACCGATCGCGAGGTGCAGGAAGCCGCCGACCTTGGCCTTCGCGTACATCTCGCCCGCGCGCTCCTCGAAGCGGCGGATGAGCAGCATCGCGGCGAGCCACTCGCGCGCGATCTCGGGCTCGGGGAGCTCGGCCTGCTCGCGGGATGGCGCGACACGCTCGGTCATCGAACGTCTGAGGGTACCGGCCGCTGCTCGGCGGCCCGGGGACGTTCCGCACCTGCCCGCCGCGACGTCAGGGGCGGCGGAAGATTGCCCGCCAGCGCGGCGCCATGCCGGGCTCGCGGACGTCCTCGACGCGTTCGGCGACCAGGCCGCCGGTGGCGAAAGCATCGACCTCCGCGCGCGTGAGGGGCCACGGCGGTCCGTCGGGCACCGCGGCGGGGTCGTCGCGCGCGGTGGCGATCACGAGCAGCGTTCCACCGTCGGCCACGGTCCGCGCGATCACCGCTGCGGCCGGCGCGTGCAGCTCGATCGGCATCGCCTGCACGGTGAGGCTCTCGACGACGAGATCGAACGCGCGCGTCCAGTCGCCAGGCAGGTCGAACAGGTTCGCGACGCGGTACTCGACGGCGGAGTCGGGGAACCGCTCGCGGGCCATCGCGATCGCCGTCGGGATGACGTCGAAGCCGACGACGTCGAAGCCTCGGTCCGCGATGTGCTCGGCGTCGTCGCCGAGGCCGCTGCCGACGACGAGCGCGCGCCGGCCGGCGCCCTGGAGGTCGAGCGGCCACGGTTCCAGCAGCGGGTGCGGTGCGCCGCGGTCCCACGGCAGGCCGGCGCCGCCGCCGGCTGCCGCGCCG
>JBBSQG010000546.1:0-1938 GCA_038258125.1 Solirubrobacterales bacterium | reverse complement strand
GGAAGCGCTCAAGCCCAAGCAGGACGAGAAGGGCCAGCCGCTGAAGTGGGCCGCCGTCTGCGCTCAGGCCGCCGAGGGGCTCAAGCCCGGCGATCCCGTCTTCAACGCATGGGTGCGGCTCGCCGCGACCCCCGTGCGCGAGGTCAAGGCCCAGTTGCCGCGCCCGCCCGAGGCCGAGCGCTCGACCCGAGGCGGCGGCGACGGCGGCGGCCGGCGCCCCGGCGCCCAGCGCTCCGGTGGCCGCTCGCGCCGCGACGACCGCCCGAGCCGCTCGGAGTACGCCTCCCACGCCCAGGACGGCACGCTGCGCAAGAGCGTCCGCATCGTCACCGGTCACGACGAAGACCAGGAACGGCGCGAGCGCGAGCGCAACCGCAAGGAGCAGCGCGAAGCCAAGCGCCGCGCCGAGCGCGAGCGGCTCGCCCGCCTCGGCTACTAGCGGACCCGTCCACTAGCCAGACCCGAGCGGCCGGCCGAGCTGATCGCCCACGCGCGCGCCGAGCTGGCCCGCCCGAAGGTCAGCCTCCTGACCGCGGTTACGCGGCTGCGCGCTGCTCGCGCAGCCACTTCGCCTGCGCGGGCGTGATCGGCTTCGGCGGCCGCACGTCGATGCCGAGGTTGCGGTTCGGCAACCCCTCAGCCGAGCGCACGTACGCTGATGCGGCCGGCCGGCCTCCCGGCGGAGGCTTGCAGGTAGCTCTCGGCGAACGTGGCCAGGAAGTAGCCGCTCGTGTCGTCGGCGAGGATCGTCGCGGTCTGGGGCGTGTGATCGGCGCGACCGTGCAGCTCGACCAGCGCTGTGCGCGCCTGGTCGAGGTCGCTGCGCGATCAGCGACACGAGCCTGAGTGTGGGCAGATCCGACCACGAGGAAATCTCAGTCGGCTCGACTAAACTCATGTTTCGTAAGTAGTTCGGTATGGTTGTGCGTGCAACGAACAGAAACGAGCGTCATACATGGCCAAGCTTCTTCTCATCCCCCTCGACGACACCGTCATCTTCCCGACGATGGACATCAACCTGCCGGTTGACGCCTCCGGCGAAGACCGCGTCCTGCTCGTGCCGCGACACGATGGCGAGTACGCGAAGGTCGGCACGATCGCCAAGGTCACTGACACGATCCGTCTGCACGGCGGGGCGCGCGGCGTCTCGCTGGAGAGCGAGGCTCGCGGCGTCATCGCCGGCACGGCCGAGGCCGACGGCTCCGGCCGCCTGCGCGCCGAGGTCACCCCGCAGCCCGACACCAAGCCCGTCGACAAGGCCACCCGCGACCTGGAGCGCGAGTACCGCGCGGTCGTGGAGGAGATCCTCTCCGAGCGCGGCGCCGACGAGCGCGTGTCGGCGTTCCTGCGCTCCGTCGGCGACCCGGGCCCGCTGGCCGACACGGCCGGCTACAGCCCGGACCTGACCTTCGAGCAGAAGGTCCGCCTGCTGGAGACCATCGACGTCACCGAGCGGCTCGCGCTCGCCGTCGAGCTGCAGCGCGAGCGGCTCACCGAGCTGCAGGTGCGCAACCGCATCCGCAACGACGTCGAGTCCGGCGCCCAGAAGCAGCAGCGGGAGTACTTCCTGCGCCAGCAGATGGAGTCGATCCGCCGCGAGCTGGGCGAGGACGAGGGCTCGGTCACCGACGAGTACCGCACGCAGATCGCCGAGGCCGGCATGCCCGACGCCGTGCGCGAGCAGGCCGAGCGCGAGCTCGATCGCCTCGAGCGCGCGGGCGAGCAGAGCCAGGAGTCCTCGATGATCCGCACGTACCTGGACTGGCTGATCTCGGTGCCGTGGAGCAAGCAGTCCGACGAGGTCCTCGATCCGGTTCACGCGCGGGCGGTGCTCGACGCCGATCACGCGGGCCTGGAGGACGTCAAGGACCGCATCACCGAGTACATCGCCGTGCGCAAGCTGCGCGCCGACCGCAATGTCGAAGGCAACGTCGACCG
>JBBSQG010000545.1:0-1951 GCA_038258125.1 Solirubrobacterales bacterium | reverse complement strand
GTCGACCGTTTTTTAGCGAGGCGGACCTGCGACCGCACAAGAGCCAGTATTGGCTGACCTCGCAGGACAAGCGCGACGATCCCGAGCAGTACCAGGCGGACGTCGAGAAAATTTGCGACACGTACCGCGACGCGCCTGCGCTGGCGGTCGCGGGTACGCGCGTGATCAGCACCGACGAGAAGACCGGGATGCAGGCGCTCCAACGGCTGCACGAGACCAAGCCCGCCCGGCCTGGCTTGGTCGAACGGAACGAGTTCGAGTACATCCGCCACGGGACGCTATCGCTGATCGCCAACTTCGACGTGGTGACCGGGAAGGTGGTTAGCCCGTCGATTGGACCGACGCGAACCGAGGCGGATTTCGTGGCGCATATCGAGCGGACGATCGAAACCGATCCGGGCGCGGGCTGGATCTTCGTCACAGATCAACTCGACACCCACCGCTCGGCAACCCTTGTCGAGCTCATCGCACGTCGATGCAATCTTCCGGACGAGCTCGGCGCCAAGGGCAAGCACGGTGTCCTCATGTCCAAGAAGTCACGTCGAAGGTTCCTCGAGGATCTGACGCACCGGATTCGGTTCGTCTACACGCCTCGCCACTGCTCGTGGCTGAACCAGATCGAGATCTGGTTCTCCATCCTCGCGCGTCGCCTGCTCAAACGATCGAGCTTCCTCTCGCTGGATGATCTGCGCGAACGTACGATGAAGTTCATCGACTACTTCAACGATGTGCTCGCCAAGCCGTTCCGCTGGACCTACACCGGCAGGCCCCTGCAGGCGTGAGCGCGGTGCAAGGAGCCGCCGGCCACGTCGGACGGTCGGCCCGCCTGGGCCGGCGTGTTCAGCGCCGCGCGAGTCGGTAGAGCATGGCGCGAACCGGGTCGAGGACAGCGTCGACCTCGGCGAGCTCGGCGGCGGTGATGTACCGCTTCGCGAGCGCGATGCGGAGCGCCACGGTGACTTCACCGGCGCTGCCAGCGGCCATTTCGTAGTGTCGGCGGCGGTCGCCGTCTCGCCGCTGACGGCCCTCGCCGAGGTTGAGCGCGATGCTCTCCGAGGCGTCGGAGAGCTGTTTCGCCAGCGATGCGCTCCGCTGCCGGATCCGCGCCTCGACGGGGACGAGCCGTTCCAGGACCTGAAGAGACTTCTCGAGTGCGTCGAACATGATCAACTCCTGTGCTTGGTGGGTTGCCGACCGCGTCGTGCCGTCGGGCTCTCACCCGCCAGCGCCGCAGACGCGCACGTCTCGTGACGAGCGCGAGCACACCCGTGCGCGCTCACGTCGGACGCCCATCTGTGCGGCGGTCCACCGCGCAGGCACCGCCCTCCTGCGCTCGGCGCGAGACGATGCGCGGCGCGGCGCCAGGGGGAGCCCGGCGGCACGACGCGACGGACCTGCCGCAGGACGACGATCACAGCGCCGAGATCTCGACGCTCTCGGCGGCGGCCAGCCGACGCGGCCAGCCGACGCGGCCAGCCGACGCGGCCAGCCGACGCGGCCAGCCGACGCGGTCAGCCGATGCGGTCAGCCGATGCGGACGCGGTCAGCCGACGCGGTCAGCCGACGCGGTCAGCCAACGCCGCGATACGGATCGCCGCGGTGGCCGCCTGGGCGGTGCGCGACAAGGCTACTTGCGGCGCAGCGACGCCGGCGCGATCAGGCGGCGCTTGCCGTCGCTGGCCAGCGTCACGCCGGGGGCGTCGAGCTGCTCGCGATCCCACAGCTTGCAGGTCACCTGCTTGTGGTGCTGGTCGAGCGCCTCGCAGTAGTTCGTGAACTCGCAGCGACGGATCTCGGCGCCGCGACCGCTGCGCATCTTCTGCCACCAGTCCGGATCGGCGAGAGACTGCCGGGCCGACGCGACGAAGTCGCACTCGCCATCGACGATCATCGCTTCGGCCTGGGTGAACTCGCAGACGCCGCCGGCGGCGATGATCGGAGTCTCGAGGCC
>JBBSQG010000544.1:0-1972 GCA_038258125.1 Solirubrobacterales bacterium | reverse complement strand
TCGAAGATCGCGCGGTTGACCTCCAGGCGGATACGGCTCGCCATCTCATCGAGCGTGGAGAACGCGGGCAGCTCCAGGCCGGCGCGGATCAGCTCCTCCAATGCCACGTTGATCAGATCCGGCGGGTTGTTCTTCACCGTCGCCACGCCACGGATCGACGTCTCCGCCAACGCCCGCGCCCGATCAGGGGCATGGATCACGCCCAGCCGTGCCCGAACGACGTCGCGGTGAGCGCGCTCGGTGCGGTCAGCGCCGTACGCCGGGCTGACCGACGCGTCGAGATCCAGGCAGCGCCGGACGTGCTCGACAATCGGGTCCGGCAGCTCGTCAGGGCGCGGGAACCGCGCGAGCCGCTGAAAGCACTTCAGCGCGAGAATCAACGCCAGCAGATGCTCGTCCGAGCGCGTCATCTCGCGCGCCCACATGACCTCCGCCGGGGTCGGGGTGTAGAAGACGTGCAGCTCACGCGCCGACGGCAGCCGCCGCAGCAACGGATACGCGGTCCGCTCGATCGAGGTCATCCCAGGCTCCTACGTCCTCGACCCGCACGACCACGGCGCTCAGACGGACGCCAACCGTAACAGCGCACCGCCACCGCTGAACCGCCTACGAACGCCTAACATCGCGTGGCATGGGACTCAAGGATCGTCTTCAGCGAGCTCTGCAGACCAACGTGAGCGGTCAACCCGGAGCCACCTCCACCGCCTCGGCTTCGACTCCGGTCGATCCCGACCTCCCCGATGATCAATGGCTCGCCGCGAGCGAACGCGCGTACAAGGACTCTGTCGACGCGTACTACGGCTCGCCCGAGACGATGGGCAAGGGCGGTCAGGAGCGCTACGGCATCGCCGAGTTCGGGGTTGCCGTTTTCTACTACGCCAAGAGCATCGACATGCTGCACACGGCGTACGGCTACGCGCGTATGGAGAACCGTCAGCCATCGCCGGCGGACGCATGGATCGTCGAGGGCTTCTGCAACGCGCTCGAGGCATCGCTCGATCAACACCCGAGGGCGCCAGTTGATGAGGTCGCGCGGATCGTGACGCACCGTCTGCGCGATATCGCCGCGGACTGCGATCGGGTTGGCGCTTCCTCGCAGCTCTACCGACACGCCCTGGAAACCGTGGGGCGCTGCGCTCCAAGCGCAGAATCCTGACGACGCCGTCCCGCGAGGAGCACGAATGCCCACTGAAGACCGCTACTGCGCGAAATGCAGGAAGAAGGTCCGGATGACTCGATGCGAGGTCTGCAAGGGTCGGGGATCGACTGCGACGACCCAGTGCAACAGCGGCTGTAACCGCCACGGCTGGCTGTGCCCTACGCACGGCAAGAACTACTGACGACGGAGTCTCGTCACCGGCCGCCGAGGTTGGTCGGGATCAGGTCACGGACCATGCGCGCTGCACCACGGCGTGTGCTGAAGGGCATCAAGCACGCTGCTGTTCGCTCTCCAGCTCCAGGTGGTTGATCTCGAACGTCTGCGCGCGAATCGCGGCGACGAACGAGTCGGTCTACGCCGCCGAGCTCGCGGATCACGGACTCAACACGGGGGTCCTACTGCCGCTTTTCGGCTTACCTTGGCCGTACCCCTCCTGCGGGCTCAGCCACCACAGCACGACGCCATCGCTGCGGCCGAGCTCAAGGCCCGGGGCGAGCCGCATTGCCCGCGCCTTTACGACGGCCCGGGGGAGGTGAGCGTCGCTGTGCTCATTGCTCACCCGGGGGTGTTGTCGGTGGAGGCGCCGCGGCGCGCTTTGAGTGCCGCGGCGGTCGCGGCGCCGGCGGCGGTCGCGGCCTCGCGGTAGGGCTCGAGGTCGGCGCGTAGGTACAGGCGCACGCGGCCGGCGATCTTCACCGGTGGCGGGAGGGTGCCGCGGGCGATCCGGTCGCTGAGTGCCTGCGGTGTTATCCCCCAGGCGGCCGCAATCTCGGCGGGTGTGACGAGCCCGCCGGCGTCGGTGATCGCGCGGCG
>JBBSQG010000543.1:0-1973 GCA_038258125.1 Solirubrobacterales bacterium | reverse complement strand
TAGCAGGCTGCGGAAATATTCACTGACCCGTTGATCTCTGTGTGGTGATCGTCGCGATTCCGCCTCCGCACGGTGGTTGGCGTTCGGTGCGCGGCGCGTGTGCGCCGCGCTCGAGCGCACTCACGTGGTCACCGCGGTGAGATTCCGGATGCGAATCAGATTGTACACGGCCGTCGCGAAGGTAAACATCCACTCGACCCGGCGCTGTCCACGATGCCGCGTCTGCCGCATCAGCCCAATGGTCTTGAGCCAGCCGAAGATCTCCTCGATGCGCTTCCGCTTCCGTTGGCTCACCGCGTAGCCGCCGTGTCGCGTCGTCCGCGCATCGATCGCCGAGGGATGGCGCGCCGTGTCATGCTGCGCCACGTGCGGCGCCGCCCCCTCGGCGCGCAGCTCGGCGACGCACTGCCGGGTGTCGTAGCCCTTGTCGGCGCCCACCGTGATCCGATCCCGCCGATAGGGCGCGTGCGCCACCATCGCCGGCGCGGCATCGCGTTCACACGTGCCCGTGGCCTCGGTCACGTACGCCACCACGGCGAGCCCCGAGCGGTTTTCCGTCAAGAGATGCGCGTGATACGCGAGCGTCGCGGGCTGACCTTTCGACTTGCGGGCGAGCCGCGCCCCGGGGTCCGTCGTCGAAGTGTGCGTCGCGTTCGAGCGCCGCTCCCCATGGAAATTGACCGTCGGATTCCGGCCAGCGTCCTGCACGCTTGTCGTCTCGGTGGGGCTGGTGTCCGGCGCGCGACGCGGATCATCGGCGGCCAGATACTTTCGCCGATGCTTCGGCACGTGGGGCAGTACCTGCGGCAGCGGCGCGCCAGCGGACGGACCGGCGTCGTCGTCACGCGGGCCGGCGCCGGTCGCCGCGGCTTTGCCGGGATCGCGCTGGAAGCTCTTCTGGCCCGCCCACGCCTGGATCAGCGTTCCGTCGACCGTGAAGTGCTCCGTCGAGAGGAGCTGGGCCGCGTGCGCCTCGCTCAAGACCGCGTCGAAGAAGCGCTGCGCGATGTCGCCCGCCAGGAGCCGATCGCGGTTCTTGGTGAAGACCGTCGGCACCCAGATCGGATCGTCCACCCCGAGCCCGACGAACCAGCGAAACAAGAGATTGTAGTCGAGCTGCTCCATGAGCTGGCGCTCGCTCCGCACCGAGTAGAGCACCTGGAGCAAGAGCGCGCGGAGGAGATGCTCGGGTGGGATCGACGGCCGGCCGCCCTCGGCGTAGAGTGGATCGAAGACGGGCGAGAGCGCGACGAGCGCGCGGTCCACCATCGTACGGAGCGGCCGGAGCGGATGATCCGCGGGGACGCGATCCTCGAGCGAGATCACGCTGAACATCGCCGGCTGCTGGTGATCGGCTCCCCGCATCGCATCCACCTTGGGCTGAGGACGCGACACAATAGTCATCGCGCATCCACAGCGCCATCCCCAATCACTTGGGTTTTTCAGCAACCTGCTAGGGCTGACGCCGCGCACATCGCCGACCCGGACGAGCCCGATCTCGGCGAGCCGAAGCCAGCAGGTGCTGCGGGTGCTCGGCGAATCGGTGAAAGTTCCGGTGGCGTGGATGCTCGAGCGGCAATGAATCGCGGCGAGACACCTAATTTATTATCATTTTGCTCCTAATTACCTCACGGACGCTCGGCTACAATGGCTCATATTAGTATCAAAATGATAATTATCGGGTTCGGGCGGCAGCGGTCCGAGCAATCTGCGGGATCGGCCCTCGCCGTCGCCGCCGGCATCGCGATGACCCTCGCCGGTATGCCCGCGCTCGCGGCCCAGACGGACACTTCGCGCCTCGCGCCGGTCACCGTCAGCGTCACCCGAGACCGGGCGCGCTCGCCACTCGAGCTCCCCTATGCCATCAGCGTCGTGCGGCCGGACAGCAGCCGACCCGGTGAGCGCAAGCTCGCCCTCGACGAGATGCTTCTCCTGTTGCCCGGGATTACGGTCGCCAACCGCTTCAATCCGAC
>JBBSQG010000542.1:0-1980 GCA_038258125.1 Solirubrobacterales bacterium | reverse complement strand
TGCGCGGCGAGGATCCCGGTCCGTTGGCGACCGCCGGCGAGGGCGCCGCAGTGATGCGGGTGCTCGAGGCCGCGCGCCGCTCGGACGCCGTCGGCGGCGAAACCGTGCCCGTCGAGGGCATCACGGTCGCGTGACGGTCCGCCGATGATCTGCGTACTGCAGTTCGACGCGGCGAGCGTTGCGGTCGTCGACCGGATGCTGTCCGATGGCCGGTTGCCCGTGCTCGCGGGCCTGATCGAGCGCGGCGAGCGGGTCGCCCTCGACACGCCCGCCGACCACTTCGCCGCGGGCGCCTTCCACACGCTCTACAGCGGCGTCGAGCTCGCCGATCACGGCCTCTTCTATCCGTTTCAGTGGGACGCGGACGCTCAGCGGGCGCGCTACATGACCGCCTTTCCGGCGCCGCCGGCGATCTGGGAGCGGCTCGCGCGCGCCGGCCGGCACACGCTGGCGATAGACCCCTACGAGAGCCGCCCGCCGACCGAATGGCGCGGAACCTACGTCTGCGGCTGGGGGTTTCGCGACCGCGTCGTGCTGCCGCGCTGGTCGCTGCCGCGCGCGGCCGGCGCGCAGCTCGCCGGGATCCACGGAGAGGCGCCGCACGCGACGGAGATCTTCGGCCGTCCCAACGTCCGCGAGCTGCTCGCGCTGCGCGCCAAGCTGATCGCTGCGCCGGGCCGGATCGCCGACGCCGCCGTCGAGCTGCTGCGCCGCGATCGCTACGACCTTGCCTGGCTGACGTTCAGCGCCGCGCACTTGGCGGGGCACCAGTTCTGGGATCTCTCGCAGCTCGCCGCGGCGCCCGGCGATCACGAGCGCGCCCTGCTGCGGGGCGCACTGGAGGACGTCTACTCGGAGGTCGACGCGGCCTTCGGGCGCGTGCTCGCGGCGCTGCCGGGCGAGGCCGACGTGATCGTCGCCTCGGCCGTCGGGATGGACGTCAACAGCTCGCGCGCCGATCTGCTTCCGCAGATGCTCGCGGCGGTCCTGCGCGGCGGGCCGCTGCCGGCCGACGGCGGCGGGGCGGGCGCGATCTGGCGCCTGCGAGCCGCGATTCCGCCCGGCGCGCGCGGCGCGATCGCCCAGGCCCTGCCCGACCGCGCCGCGCTGGATCTGACCGCGCGGCTTGAGCTGCGCGGGATCGACTGGTCACAGACGGCCGCGTTCTGCCATCCGGCCGACAACCAGGGCTACATCCGCCTCAACCTGCGCGGCCGCGAGCGCGAAGGGATCGTCGACCCGTCCGCGGCCGACGAGCTGCTGGACGCGATTGCGGCGGGCCTGCACACGTTCGCCGATCCTGACGGGGCGCCCGCCGTGGCGCGCGTCGACCGCGTCGCCGAGCATCACCGCGGCGCGTGCTCGCAGCAGCTGCCCGACCTCGTCGTGCAGTGGAGCCCGCGCCCTGCGACGACGCTGACCGGCGTGCACTCGCCCCGCTTCGGCGACGTGCTGCGGCGCGGCACCGGCAGCGGCCGCTCGGGCAACCACACGCCCGGCGACGCCTGGGCCGTCGTCGCGTCCGGTGGCCACGCTGCGCGCACGCCGGCCCGCCCTCCGCGCCTGGCCGACGTCGCGAGCACCGTCGCCGCTGTCTGCGGCGTCGACGGCGACGGGCTAGCGGGCGAGTCGCTGCTCGGCGAGGGCTAGCGCCGCGCCGGCGGCGACCGACGCCTGCGCGATCACCACGCAGCCGGCGACGCGTGGCCCGACCTCGGGCGTCGCACGCGCGAGCCGGCGGTAGAAGCCGCCGCCGGCGAGCGTGCCGCCGGCGGCCCGGAAGCCGACCGCGCCGCGCCCGTAGCGCAGCTGCTGGCGTACGAGGCCGCCAAGCCCGAGCTGCGGCCGGTGCACGACGAGCGCGTCCGGGACGTGGTGCAGTAGGCCGCCGGCCGCGACGAGCCGTGCACACCAGTCGCGATCCTCGCCCGCCGCAAGTGCAAACGACTCGTCGAACGGCAGCCGGCGCAGCGTCTCGGC
>JBBSQG010000541.1:0-1985 GCA_038258125.1 Solirubrobacterales bacterium | reverse complement strand
GCGGCGCGCCGCGGCCGGCGCCGTGTCGGTCGCGCTGACGCTGCGGCCCGAGCGCGACGTGCTCGCACACGACACATACGGCTTCGAAGGAGCCGAGCGCGACCTGCGGGCCAGCGGCGTCCTGCCCGCGGGCGCGCTGTCGCCGCAGGCGGCGCGCATCGTCCTGCTCGCCGCGCTCGCCGCCGCGGCGGACCGGGCCACGCTCGCGAGCGTGCTCGACCCCGAGTCCTGACGACGGACCCCTGTCGACTGGCCGATACCGTTCACAGGTCATGCGGCGCGTGCGCGGTCTATCCTCCCGGGCGGATCGAGAGCATCCGAGCCCTGCGCCCCCGCCACCGAATCGACGAGAGTGAAACGCGATGACGACGGGCACCATGGGCCTGACGGCTCGGACGGGGTCGTCCCGTCCACATCTGAAGGGGTGACCGCAACGCCCGACTTGGAGTTGAAGCTGCCGGCACGTGCCGAGAACGTCGCTGTCGTCCGGCACGCCTTTGGAGGTTTCGCCGAGGTGCTGAGCGTCGGCGAGCAGACGCTCGCCGACATCAAGCTCGCGGTCACGGAGGCGTGCACGAACGTCGTCATCCACGCTTACGAGCGCGATGACATCGGCGACCTCGAGGTCGACGCGACGATCGAGGACGAACGCCTGACGGTTGTCATCCGTGACAACGGCCGGGGCATCGTTCCTCGTCCCGACTCGCCCGGCCTCGGCCTCGGCCTGCCCTTGATCGCCACGCTCGCGGACACCCTCGAGCTGGGCAAGGACGCTGCCGAGCGCACCGAGGTGCGGATGACGTTCCGCCTCGACGAGGAGCCCGCATGATGGACCGGGCGACCAACGAAGCCTCGGTCGGCATGGCCCGCGGGCCGCTGGTCGCCCCTGTCCTGGGGCGCGTGGTCGGGATGCTCACGGCACGCGCCGACTGCCCGATCGATCGCCTCGACGACGCATTGCTCGTCGCCGACGCGATCGCCGCCAAGGCCGGTTCCTTCAGCGACGACGGGCGCGTCAACGTGCGCGTGATCGCGCGCAGCGGAACCGTCGAGCTCCAGGTCGGGCCGCTGCGCGACGGCGGTGCCGAGGGCCTGATCGCCTCGGCGGCGCTGCCGGGCGTGGGAAATGTCCTCGAACGGGTAGCGGATGTGCTCGAGCCCCAGCAGCGCGACGGCGACGGTGAGTTCCTCCTCATCCAGCTCGGCTTCGACGCACACGGCTCTTCAGCGAGCGACAGAATGGAATCCGATGTCACCTGAGTTCGCGATCACCGAGCACCCGAGCGAGGGCAATCGCCACGTCCTCGCCGTGCGCGGCGAGATCGACCTCTTCACCGCCCCCGAGCTCAAGCAGATCCTCGCCGAGTCGATCGAGAGCGGCCGCACTCGGATCGTCATCGACCTCAGCGAGACGACCTTCCTCGACTCGACCGCGCTCGGCGTGCTGATCGGCGCCGTCAAGCGGCTGCGCTCGCGCGACGGCGCCCTGGCGATCGTCAACACCGACGAGAACATCGCCAAGACCTTCGAGATCACCGGGCTGGATCAGATCTTCACGATCGTCGCCACGTGCGAGGAGGCGATCGAGGCCGTCGATCCCGCGCACGACGGCGCGGGCTGAGCGCGCGTCAGGCGGTCAGGCACCCGCTGCGCTGCGACGCCGCCGGGAGCGGCGTGCCCAGGCGCTGCCGGGCTTGGCGTCGAGGAACGCCGCAAAGAGGACCGGCAGCCCGCCAAGCAGGAGCCCCGCCAAGAGCCACGCCCAGTGGCCCTTGCGCGCCGTGACGATCGCGGCGGCGGGGAGCACGAGGAGCATGTACGCCGTGAACAGCACCAGCCACGGGTTGGGCCCGACCGTGAACGAACCGCCGACGTCGGCGAGCAGCGTGAGCATCGGTGCAGTATCGCGCCCCTGCGTAGCGCGCGGCGTGGCGGGCGGGGGTGCGGGTGGCTCGGCGGTCGTGGCGGCGAGGCGATGGCCATCG
>JBBSQG010000540.1:0-2001 GCA_038258125.1 Solirubrobacterales bacterium | reverse complement strand
CCCGCGCCGTCGCCCGGCGCCCGCCGGGCGGCGCGCCCGGGGGGCGGGGGGGGGGGGCCCGCCCCCCCCGGCGCGCCGGGGGGGGGGCGGCCGCGGGGGGCTGGGCCGCGCCCCCCCCGCGCCGCGACGCGCTGGCGCGCTGGGGCCTGGAGGACGCCCGCATCGTCGTCGCACTGCACGGACCTGGCCAGGCGCAGCATCCGCGCGGCGGTCGGCCGGCGCACGGGCCGGCACACGGACCGGGCCACGCGCCCGTCGCGGGCGGCGGGGCGGCCGCGCACTTCCTCTACATCGGCGACGACGAGCCACGCAAGAACCTCGCGCTGCTGCTCGACGCCCACGCGCGCTACCGTGCCGCCGCCGGCGACGCGGCGCTGGAGCTCGTCCTCGCCGGCCGTGCGAAGCCCCCGCCGCAGCCCGGCGTGCGCAGCGAGCCGGACCCCGACCTGCCGGCGCTGCTCGGCGGCGCCGCCGCGCTCGTCCACCCCGCGCGGCACGAGGGCTTCGGCCTCACGCCGCTGGAGGCGATGCAGGCCGGTGTGCCGGTGATCGCCGCGCGCTCGCCCGGCCTGGCCGAGACGTGCGCCGGCGCGGTGCTCTACGTCGACCCCTACGACGCCGCCGGCCTCGCGCGCCAGCTGCAGCGCGTGGCGTCGGACGGCGCGCTGCGCGCCGACCTCGCGGCGCGCGGGCTGCGGCGCGCCGCCACGTTCTCCTGGCAGGCCTCGGCGCGTGCCCACATCGAGGCTTATACGCTGGCGGCGATGGCCCGCCGCCCCGAGCGCCCCGCCGCACGCCCCGCGCCGTGAAGGTCGCGATCCTCGGCACGCGCGGCATCCCGGCCTCCTACAGCGGCTTCGAGACGGCCGCCGAGCAGCTCGCCAGCCGGCTCACGGACCGCGGCCACGAGGTCGTCGTCTACTGCCGCCCGCACGTCGTCGACCGGCGCCTGAAGGAGCACAAGGGCGCGCGCCTCGTGCACATCCCGGCCGTCCGCAACAAGTACCTCGACACGTTCACGCACACGTTCCTGTCGTCGCTGCACTGCGCCCGCCGGCTGCGCCCCGACGTCGCGCTGTTCTTCATCGCCGGCAACAGCCCGATGTGCCTGGTCACGCGCGGCGCGGGGATCCCGACCGTGATCAACGTCGACGGGCTGGACTCCGACCGCTCGAAGTGGCCGGCGCTGGCCAAGGCCTACCTGCGCTTCGCCGAGCGCAACGCGCCGCGCTGGTCAGACACGGCGATCACCGACTCGCACGCCGTCGCGGAGATCTTCGAGCAGCGCTACGGCCAGCGCATCGGCGTCGTGCCCTACGGCGTCGAGGACCCCGGCCACACGGGCACCGACACGCTGGAGCGGCTTGGCCTCGAGCCCGGCAAGTACGTGCTGTTCGTCGGCCGCCTGGAGCCCGAGAACAACCCGCACGTGCTCGTCGAGGCGTTCAGCCGCATCTCGGCCGAGCGCGCCAAGGGGATGAAGCTGGTCGTCGTCGGCGGTGCGCCATACGCCCACGACTACATCAGGCAGGTCCAGCGCGCCGGCGACCCGCGCGTGCTGTTCCCCGGCTACGTCTTCGGGCGCGGCTACTGGGAGCTGCAGCATCACGCCTACGTCTTCTGCGCGCCGACCGAGGTCGGCGGCACGCACCCGGTCATCCTCGAGGCGCTCGCCGCCGGCAACTGCGTGCTCGTCAACGACCACGCGCCGAACGTCGAGACCGTCGGCGACGCCGGGCTGACGTTCGAGGGCAAGGTCGGCGTGCCGTCGCTGACCGCCCAGCTCGAGCGCCTCTTCGACGAGCCCGAGCTCGTCGAGCACTATCGCGCGCGAGCGCGCGAGCGGGCGCGGCGCTACTCGTGGGACGCGGTCACCGACGAGTACGAGCAGCTGCTGGTCAACGTGCGCGAGATGGGCGGCCCGGGCGGGCTGCCGATCGAGCTCGTCGACGCGGACGGCGTCCAGCCGGTGACCGCGAGCTGAGCGCCGCCTACTTCTTG
>JBBSQG010000539.1:0-2028 GCA_038258125.1 Solirubrobacterales bacterium | reverse complement strand
TCAGCTCGGTCATCTTGTACATCATGTTCAGGAAGTTGCCCGAGTAGGACAGGTCGTTGTCGGGATAGACGTAGGGCTGACCCTGCACGTGGCGGTAGGCGAACGCAGCGAGCGTCGGCATCTTGGAGATCAGCCGGATGGTCTGGATGTCGCGGTTCTCGGGATCGTCGATGTCGTTGGCGTCCGGATAGAACGTCGACAGCGCCCCGGTCGCGCCGAGCAGCATCCCCATCGGGTGAGCGTCATGGCGAAAGCCGCCCATGAACTCCTTGATGTTCTCGTGCACGAACGTGTGGATCGTGATCTGGTGCTGCCAGTCGGCGAGCTGCGCGGCCGTCGGCAGCTCGCCGTACACGAGCAGGTAGGCGACCTCGAGGTAGGTCGACCTGTCGGCGAGCTGCTCGATCGGATAGCCGCGGTATTCAAGTACGCCGTTCGTGCCGTCGAGGTAGGTGATCGACGAACGCGCCGCCGCGGTGTTCATGAACGCGGGGTCGTACGTCATCAGGCCAAAGTCGTCCTCGGAAACGCGAATCGCGCGGAAGTCAAGGGCGCGAACCGTGCCGTCGACGATCGGGATCTCGTAGCTGCGACCGGTGCGATTGTCGGTGACCGACAGCGTCTCCTCGCCGCTCGAAGCGTCCGCACCGTTGCTCTCGGGCGCGCTCGCGGTGCTGGTCTTCGTCTCGTTCTTTGAACTCATCTGTCGTCGATTATGCACCCCCGCGATGACCTTCAAGCACGAATCGATTGTGAAAATCCTGCTACGCGAGAATCATTCGCGTTTCCAGCCGCCGCCGAAGAAGCGGCTGAGGCGCCCGCCGCGTGCGTTGGCACGGAACGTCGGGCCGCCGGCGCTGTCGCGTTCGGGCAGCGCGGCGGCGTCCTCGGCGTCGAGCGTCAGGGTCACCCGCCGCTCGGCGATCCGTGCCACCTCGGGCGCGTCGACGAAGCGCTGGCCGGCCGGGGTGTCGAGCACGAGCCCGTCGAAGATGTGCTCGGCGGCGTTCTCCAGCACCTCGCGTACCGAGCCGATCTCGCCGCCGTCGCGATCGACCACGGGCGTGCCGGGCTCGAGCACCTTGTAGGAGATCGCGTAGCCGTCGTCTGCCTTAGGCGGAGACATAGACGATGCTGAACGCCGCCGCCGCCACCAGGGCGATGCTGAGCGCCATCACACCACGCGCGGCACTCGCGTTCGCCGGAAAGTCCGGGCGCTTGAAGCCGAAGACGCTGATCACGATCGAGAAGATGACGAGGATCGCGCCCGCGGCGAAGAACGGCGTCTCGGACTTGTGCTCCTCGCCGGCGTTCGCGCCCGCCTCTGCGGCGTGCTCGGCAGCGGCGAGGATCGTGCTGATCGTCAGGCTCATGGCGGCGGCGAGACTATCACTCAGATCCCGCTCGTCCGCCCCTGCCTACCCGCCCACCCGCGGGGTCGGTGCGCCGGGGCCGCCCTCGTAGCGGCTCTCCGTCGCCTCGACCTGCCCGTGGTAGTGGCTGCCCAGCTCCGGGTGGCCGTACGGACGCAGCGCGGGGGCATCGAGCGCCATGAACGACAGCTGCGCGATCGGCTTGTTGGCCCACAGCTTGATCGGCACGCGCGTGAGGTTCGTGATCTCGAGCGTCAGCGTGCCCTTCCAGCCCGGATCGACGAAGCCGGCCGTCGCGTGGACGATCAGCCCGAGGCGGCCCAGCGACGACTTGCCCTCGATCCGCGCCACGACGTCGTCGGGCAGCTCGACCCACTCCAGCGTGCGCCCGAGGCAGAACTCGCCCGGGTGGATGACGAACGGCTCGTCGTCGGAGATCTCGATCTGCTCGGTGAGGTTCTGCGGCGGCGCGGCGAGGTCGATCGCCGCTGTGCGGTGGTTGTGAAAGACGCGGAACGTGTTGCCCAGGCGCAGGTCGACGCTGGCGGGCTGGACCATCGCCGGATCCCACGGCCTGATCGTGATGGTGCCCTCCGCGACGAGCCGCAGGATCGTGCCGTCAGACAGGACGGAGCTCGGGGCGCTCATGGCGCCG
>JBBSQG010000538.1:0-2045 GCA_038258125.1 Solirubrobacterales bacterium | reverse complement strand
GACGGCGACGAGTGGGTGATCGACGGGGCCAAGCAGTTCATCACGAACGCGGGCACGGACATCTCGGGCGTCGTGACGATCACCGCGCTGACCGGCGAGGGGGAGATCTCCAACTTCCTCGTGCCCAACGGCACGCCCGGCTACGAGCAGGGCGAGCCGTATCGCAAGATGGGCTGGCACGCCTCCGATACGCGGCCGCTGACGTTCGACGCCTGCCGGGTGCCGGCCGGCAGCCTGCTCGGCCCGCGCGGGAACGGCTTGAAGCAGTTCCTCCACGTGCTGGCGATCGGGCGCATCGGCGTGGCGGCGATGGGCCTCGGACTCGCGCAGGGCGCGTTCGACGAGGCGCTCTCCTACGCCAAGCAGCGGCGCGCGTTCGGAAAGCCGATCTCGAAGTTCCAGGCGATCCAGGCCAAGCTCGCCGACATGGCGACCGAGATCGAGGCTGCGCGGCTGCTCGTCTACCGCGCCGCACTGCTCAAGGACGCCGGCCGCGACTTCTCGCTGGCCGCCGCGCAGGCGAAGCTCAAGACCGGGCGCCTGGCGGTGCGCTGCGCCGAGGAGGCCGTGCAGATCCACGGCGGCTACGGCTACATCGAGGAGTACCCGGTCTGCCGCATGTACCGCGACGCGAAGATCCTCACGATCGGCGAGGGGACCGACGAGATCCAGCAGATGGTGATCGCTCGCGCGCTTGTGGGCGGGTAACGTCGTCCGGAGGTCAGCGAAACCGATGCTTCATCAACGTTGTGTGACTCGCGCGCGGTTTCGATGACCGCACGACGAAGTGTTCCATCCGCGGTCGACATCCGTGAAGTGGGCCCGCGCGACGGCTTCCAGAACGAGCCCGAGCGGATCCCCACGGCCGACAAGGTCAGGCTGATCGATCAGCTCGCGCGGACAGGCCTGAAGCGCATCGAGGTCACGAGCTTCGTGCGCCCCGATGTCATTGCGCAGCTCGCCGACGCGCGCGAGGTGCTGACGGCGATCGACGTGCCAGACGGCGTCGCGCGCAGCGTGCTGATCCCCAACGCGGTCGGCCTCGACCGGGCGCTGGAGTTGCGCGAGCGCTTCGAGGAGGTCGGCGTGTTCATGTCGGCCAGCGCCGAGCACAACTGGCGCAACGTCAAGCGCACGGTGGACCAGTCGCTGGCGGAGCTCAGCGGTGTGATCGGGCGCGCCCGCGAGGCCGGGCTGCGCGTCGAGGCGATCATCTCGACGAGCTTCGGCTGCCCCTACGAGGGCGTCGTCGCGCCCGAGCGCGTGCTGGCGATCGCGCGGCGGCTCGTCGATGCCGGGGCGCAGGAGATCGCCTTCGGCGACACGACCGGAATGGCGAACCCAACCGGTGTCGGCGAGTTCTTCGCGCAGGCCGCGGCGGTGCTCGGCGACGAGGTGCAGCTCACCGCGCACTTCCACAACACGCGCGGGCAGGGGCTGGCGAACGTGCTCGCCGCGCTGCAGGCGGGCTGTGCGTCGTTCGAGTCGAGCTTCGGCGAGCTCGGCGGCTGCCCCGTGCCGGCCGGCGCGACGGGCAACATCGCGACGGAGGATCTCGTCGGGATGCTGCACGAGATGGGGATCGAGACCGGGGTCGACCTGCGGGCGCTGCTCTTCGCGGCGTACGCCGTGCGCGAGCTGCTCGGCCGCGAGCTAGGCTCGCACACGTTGATCGCCGGGCCGATCGACTGGAAGGGCGGCCGCAGGTGAGCGTCGTGCTCGGGTCGAGCGCCCGCCCCGACTCGGCGGCGTTTGCCGAGAACGAGGCGGCGCATCGTGCGCTCGTCGCCGACCTCGACGCACAGCTGGCGCGCGCCCGCGCGGGCGGGGGCGAGCGCGCCCAGCAGCGGCACGTCGCCCGCGGCAAGCTGCCGCCGCGCGAGCGCGTTGCGCGGCTGCTCGATCCCGGCTCGCGTTGGCTTGAGCTGTCGCCGATGGCGGCGCACGGGCTGTATGACGGCGCCGCGCCGAGCGCCGGGCTGATCGCCGGGGTTGGCCGGGTGGCTGGCCGCGACTGCGTGATCGCGGCCAACGACGCGACGGTC
>JBBSQG010000537.1:0-2055 GCA_038258125.1 Solirubrobacterales bacterium | reverse complement strand
TCGTCGTCGACGATGAGCGAGCCGCGCGCGACGTTTAGCAGCCGCACGCCGTCGCGCATCTTCGCAAACGCCGCAGCGTTCATCATGCCGTTCGTCTCGTCGGTCGTCGGCATGTGCAGCGAGAGGAAGTCGGCGGCCGCGTAGACGTCGTCGGGGCTGTCGGCGCGCTGCACCTTCAGCGAGTTGTAGAGCTCGGTGGCCACGAACGGGTCGTAGGCGATGACCTCCATGTCGAACGCCTTCGCGCGGTGCGCCACGAGCTGCCCGATGCGCCCGAAGCCGAGGATGCCGAGTGTCTTGCCGCTCAGCTCCGTACCGCTGAAGTTCTTGCGCTCCCAGCGACCGGCGCTGAGCGAGGCGTGCGCCTGCGGCACGTTGCGAGCGACGGCCAGCAGCAGTGCCATCGTGTGCTCGGCCGCCGTGACGACGTTCGAGCGCGGCGCGTTGACGACGATGATGCCGCGCTTCGTGGCGGTGGTGACGTCGACGTTGTCGACCCCGACGCCAGCGCGCGCGACGGCGCGCAGCTTCGTCGCGCGGGCGAGCAGGTCGGCGTCGACCTTCGTCGCCGAGCGGATGACGATCGCATCGTAGGCCGCGATCCGCGCTTCGAGCTCGGCGCGCGACCAGTCAAAGCCGGTATCGATGGCGAAGCCGGCGACCTGCAGGACGTCGAGGCCGGAGTCGCCGATGTTCTCGGCGACGAGGACGCGCATCGGGGCGGTCAGGTCGGTGTCGGTGGTGCCCGGGCCAGCGGCAGCGACGGAGGCCATCAGGCGATTGCCTCGACGACGAAATCGATGCAGGCGGTCAGCGCGCGGACGTCGTCGGGCTCGATCGCCGGGAACATCGCCACGCGCAGCTGGTTGCGGCCGAGCTTGCGGTAGGGCTCGACGTCGACGATCTCGTTGGCGCGCAGCGTCGCGGCGACGGCCGTCGCGTCGACGCCGTCGTCGAGGTCGATCGTGCCCACGACGAGCGAGCGCTTCGCCCGGTCGGCGACGAACGGCGTCGCGAAGGACGATGCCTCCGCCCAGCCGTACAGCGCGTCGGAGGACTCCGTCGTCCGCGCGACGCACCACTGCAGGCCGCCACGCTCGAGCATCCAGTCCAGCTGCGCGGCGAGCAGGATCAGCGTCGCCACCGCCGGGGTGTTGAGCGTCTGGTCCCTACGGCTGTTGTCCAGCGCCGTGTGCAGGCTGAGGAACTCCGGGATCCAGCGATCGGTGGCGGCGATCTCCTCGATCCGCGCGGTCGCCGCGGGGCTCAGCAGCGCCAGCCACAGGCCACCGTCGGAGCCGAAGCACTTCTGCGGCGCGAAGTAGTAGGCGTCGGCCTGTGCGGCATCGAGCGGCAGCCCGCCCGCACCGGAGGTCGCATCGATCAGCACGAGCGCGTCGCCGGCGCCGGCCGGGCGCGTGACCGGAACCATGACGCCGGTCGAGGTCTCGTTGTGGGCCCAGGCGATCACGTCGACGGCGGGATCGCCGATCGGCTGCGGCGCGTCGCCGGCCTCGGCCTGAAGCACGATCGGATCGCCCAGGAACGGCGCGTTGCGCGTGACGTCGGCGAACTTGCGGCTGAACTCGCCGAACGTCAGGTGCAGCGCGCGGTCACGCACGAGCGACAGCGCCGCCGCGTCCCAGAACGCGGTCGTGCCACCGTTGCCGAGCGCCACCTCGTAGCCGTCGGGCGCACCGAGCAACTCGGCGATGGCGCTGCGCACGCGGCCGACCAGCGACTTGACGGGCTTCTGGCGATGGGAGGTGCCCATCAGCGCGGCCTCGCCGACTAGGGCGGCGAGGGCGTCAGGCCGGACCTTCGAGGGGCCGCAGCCAAACCGGCCGTCGGCGGGCTTGAGGCCGGCGGGAATCTCCAACTGCGTGCTCGTCGTCATAAGGGCAGACGTCCCATTTTGGGTCGGGGGTGCAGGTCCATGCCCAGGCGCGCGGCGGGATGCTGCTCCGCCGCTCCCCGGTGGTTGCTCCACCCGAACGCCAGTCGCGACGCCCCGTCCTATAGTAGCGGGCCGGGCCGTCGCGACCGTGGCGACGA
>JBBSQG010000536.1:0-2055 GCA_038258125.1 Solirubrobacterales bacterium | reverse complement strand
TGGGAAAGTCTCGCTTCTCGATGGACTGGCGGTCGAGGGCCACATTGCCTCCGTGAGTTCTTCGCGGACGAACGGTCGAGCGTGCCAGACCCTAGCGCGGCGCGCCCGGGAGTCCCAACCCCGCAGGCCCGCGCTCGATCAGGCCGTCGCGTTCCAGGCCCGCCAGGACGCGCTCCAAGCGCTCGGCGCCGATCTGCGACGGCACCCCATCGCCCGCCGCGAGCGCCGCCACCATCCGCCCCCGCGCCCAGCGATCGGTGTCCTCGAAGCGCGGCCGCGGCGGGCCCGCGCCGCGCGCCGCGGCCACGATCCGTCCGCGCGAGGGGCACCACGGCGCCGCGGGGCATTCGTCGCAGCGCGGCGCCCGCGCCGTGCAGACACGCGCGCCGAGCTCCATCGCCGCCTGGTTGAAGTCCGCGTGGCGCTCGACGGGCAGCAACGCCGCGGGCGTGACCGCGAGCCGCTGTGCGACGCGCCGCACGTTCGTGTCGACCGCCGCCACGCGCTGCCCGAACGCGAACGACGCGACCGCCGCCGCCGTGTACGGCCCGACGCCGGGCAGCGCCCGCAGGCCGGCAGCATCGCGCGGCCAGCCGTCGCGCGCGACGATCACGCAGGCTGCCCACAGCCGCAGCGCGCGCTGGTTGTACCCGAGGCCGACCCATTCGGTGAGCACCGCCGCGGGCGTTGCGCCGGCCAGTGCCTCCGCCGTCGGCCAGCGCACCAGCCAGCGCTCGTAGCGCTCCAGCACGCGCGCGATCTGCGTCTGCTGCGCCATGATCTCCGAGACGAGGATCGCGTACGGGTCGCGGGTGCGTCGCCACGGCAGATCGCGCCTGTGGGCGTCATACCAGCCGAGGATCGCCGGCTGGAGCGCGGCGGTGCTCAGGCCGCCGGTGCCTCGTTGGCGTGCGCGACGTCGAGCTCGCGGCGCAGGTCGCGGATCTCGTCGCGCACGCGGGCGGCGTACTCAAAGCGCAGCTCCTCGGCGGCGGCGAGCATCTCCTCCTCCAGCTCGACGAGCGTGTGCTCTAGCTCGGTCAGCGTCATCGACTCGACGGCGCTCTTGGCCGCCCGCCGGCGCCGCTTGCCGCCCTTGCCCGGCACCTTGGACTCCGACTGCAGGAACTCGGCGATGTCCGAGATCCCCTTGACGATCGTCGCGGCCGTGATGCCGTGCTCCTCGTTGTAGGCGAGCTGGATCGCGCGGCGGCGATCGGTCTCGCCGAGCGCGGCGCGCATCGCGTCGGTCTCCTTGTCGGCGTACATGACGACCTTGCCGTCGATGTTTCGCGCGGCGCGGCCAATCGTCTGGATGAGCGAGGTCTCCCCCCGGAGAAAGCCCTCCTTGTCGGCGTCGAGGATCGCCACGAGCGAGACCTCCGGCAGGTCGAGGCCCTCACGCAGGAGGTTGACGCCGACGAGCACGTCGTATTCGCCCAGCCGCAGGTCGCGGATGATCTGGATGCGCTCGAGCGTCTCGATCTCCGAGTGCAGGTAGCGGACCTTGAAGCCCATCTCGAGCAGGTAGTCGGTGAGGTCCTCGCTCATCTTCTTCGTCAACGTCGTGACGAGCGTGCGCTCGCCGCGGTCGACGACGGTGCGGATCTCGTTCATGAGGTCGTCGATCTGGTTGCGCGTCTCGCGCACATCGATCATCGGGTCGACGATCCCCGTCGGGCGCACGATCTGCTCGACGACCTGGCCGGAGTGGGCCTTCTCGTACTTGCCCGGCGTGGCGCTCACGAACACGAGCGTCGGCGTGATCGAAAGGAACTCGTCGAACTTCTGGGGGCGGTTGTCCAGCGCCGACGGCAGCCGGAAGCCGTAATCGACGAGCGTCTGCTTGCGGCTGCGGTCGCCCTCGTACATGCCGCCGATCTGCGGCACGGTCTGGTGGGACTCGTCGAGAAAGCAGACGAAGTCCTCGGGGAAGTAGTCGATCAGGCAGTACGGGCGGGCCCCCGGCTGGCGCCCGTCGAGGATCCGCGAGTAGTTCTCGATCCCGTTGCAGAAGCCGAGCTCCTTGAGCATCTCGAGGTCGTACTGGGTGCG
>JBBSQG010000535.1:0-2055 GCA_038258125.1 Solirubrobacterales bacterium | reverse complement strand
GACGCCGACGTGCGCGGCGAGCTCTGCCTGCGTGAGACCTGCCGCGCGTCGCGCATCGCGGATGAGCAGATCGGTTCGCATGAGCCCACTATAACCTGAAGGTCATACGGCGGCCACGGTCGCCTTCCCGGTTACCATCCCGCCGATGGCAGCCATTTCCCGTATCCGCACGATGCCCTGGCTCATGGTGCTGCAGCTCGCCATGACGCTGCGCAGGCACTGGCAGTACCTCGAGCCGGCCGAGCGCGCACGGCTGGCGGCGCTCGTCAAGCAGTCCCAAGGCCGCCCGAACCGGCTGTCGGCAAGCGAGCGCAAAGAGGTGCGCAACCTCGTCGCCAAGCTCGAGCCGGCGAAGATCGCCCGTACGGTCGTGCCGATCGGGCGCCGGGCGACGAATCTGCGCCGCGGACGCTGAGCCAGGACCGGCCCTCGGATGCCACAACGTGTCGATCGGCCATAGCGCCCGAATGAGCGTCCTGACCCGCAACAACGTCGTCGTGCATGGCCCGGCCAGCGGCCGGCCGATGCTCTTCGCCCACGGCTTCGGCTGCGATCAGAACATGTGGCGCTACGTCTGGCCCGAGTTCGCCGAGGAGTACCGGATCGTGCTCTTCGACCACGTCGGCGCGGGCGGCTCGGACCTGTCGGCCTACGACCGCGAGCGCTACTCGTCGCTGCGCGGGTACGCCGACGACGTGCTCGAGATCTGCCAGGCGCTGGAGCTGAGCGAGGTCGTCTTCGTCGGCCACTCCGTCGCGTCCATGATCGGCGTGCTCGCGGCGGCGGCCGAACCGCAACGCTTCGCGCGCCTCGTGCTCGTCGGACCCTCGCCGCGCTACATCGACGACGACGGGTACACCGGGGGCTTCACGCGCGAGGACATCGAGGGGCTGCTGGAGTCGCTGGAGAGCAACTACCTCGGCTGGTCGGCGGCGATGGCGCCGGTGATCATGGGCAACGCCGATCGCACCGAGCTCGGCGACGAGCTGACCAACAGCTTCTGTCGCACGGACCCCGACATCGCGGCGAGCTTCGCGCGCGTCACGTTTCTGTCCGACAACCGCGCCGACCTCGCCAGGGTGCGGACGAAGGCGCTCGTCCTGCAATGCTCCGACGACGCGATCGCGCCCCAGGCCGTCGGCGAGTACGTGCACCGCGCGCTGCCCGGCAGCACGCTCGTCCAGCTCGACGCGATCGGCCACTGCCCGAACCTCAGCGCCCCCGCGGAGACGGCCGCCGCGATCCGAGCGTTCCTGGCCGCGTGACGGCCTCTGGCGACGAGCTCGAAGACAGCTCCGAGGATCTCTTCGACAACGCACCGTGCGGGTACCTCTCGATGCGCCTCGACGGGACGATCCTCAAGGTCAACGAGACGTTCCTCAGTTGGACGGGCCGTGCGCGCGACGACCTGCTCGGCCGGCGCCGGCTTCAGGACCTGCTGTCCCCGGGCGGGCGGATCTACTACGAGACGCACCTCGCGCCGCTGCTGCTCATGCAGGGCGCGGTGCGCGAGATCGCCGTCGAGATCATGCGTGCCGACGGCACGCGTCTGCCCGCGCTGCTGAACTGCGCGCTGCGTACGTTCGGCGCTGATCCCGGCACGCGGGTGATCCGCACGACGGTCTTCGACGCCACCGACCGGCGCCGCTACGAGCGGGAGCTCCTGCGCATGCGTCGGCGCGAGCAGGACATCGCCCAGGAGCTGCAGCGCAGCCTGCTGTCGGGTGACCTGCCGGTCGCTGCGGGCCTCGAACTCGAGGTCGCCTACCGGCCCGCGGTCCGCGGCCTGGAGGTTGGCGGCGACTGGTACGACGCGTTCTGGCTCGACGAGGGCGAGAGCGTCGCGCTCGTCGTCGGCGATGTCGTGGGTCACGGCATCACCGCGGCGGCGACGATGGGCCAGCTGCGCAGCGCGGTGCGCGCGCTGGCGTCGACCGGCTTGGAGCCGGCGGGGCTCGTGGAGGCGCTCGGCCGCTACGCGCGCCGCCACGACGTGGGACGGATGACGACGCTTGTCTACGCTCGGCTGCAGCTCGCGTCCGGGCGGCTGGACTT
>JBBSQG010000534.1:0-2059 GCA_038258125.1 Solirubrobacterales bacterium | reverse complement strand
CAGGCGGCGCAGCGCGGGCAGGTCGCCGCCCGCGGCGCGGGGCAGCTGCGCCAGCAGCGCGCGCTGGCGCGCCGTCACCGGGCGGCCGTCGGGGTCGCTGCCGGTCGCGCTCGCCCACCACGTGAGCTTCGCGCGCGCGCCGGCCGACGGCGAGACGAGCCGGAGGGCGCGAGCGGGGGTCGAGCAGTACTCCTCGGCGATCCACAGCGCCAGCGCGACGAGCTCGGGCGGCAGGTCGTGATCGAGCACGCGACACGGCGCGGCGAGCTTGTCGTCGGGCAGCGCCGAGGTCTCCGCGACGCCGACGACGACGCCGACGACCTCGCGATGGCCGAACGGCACGATGAGCACCGAGCCGACCCCGACGCCGTCCGGGCGCAGGTAGTCAAACGGCCCGCGCAGCGCGCGAGCCGTGGTGATCGGCTCGACCTTGGCGATCGGGGGCACCGGGCAAGTCTGGCGAACGGCACGGCGGTCTGGCTGAGGGCGTTCTTGCGCGTCCGGGCCTGCCACCTGCCTACCATCGTGAGTCATGGCGCCAGGCCGAGCATCCGACCAGTCCAGCTCGGCCGCGCGCCACGTCGGGCAGATCGTCGACGCCGCCGAGCGGACGGCGGAGGAGCTGCGCGCCAGCGCCGAAGCGCGCGCCAACGACCGCATCGCCGAGGCCGAGCGGGCCGCCGCGCTGCGCGTCGAAGCGGCCGAGGAGGAGGCCGCGGAGGTGCGGGCCGAGGCGCTCGCGGCGGCCGACGACGTGCGCTCGGCGGCGATCGCCGCGTCAGAGGACGCCCAGGACAAGGCCAGCGCCCACGCCCGCGAGCTGCTCTACCAGGCCCGCGCCGCCACGCGCGAGGTGCTGCGCGACGGCGAGACGCTGAGCGCCCACCTGCGCGAGCTGTCCGATTCGCTGCGCTCAAACGCCGAGCGGCTGGTGCTCGACATCCAAGCCGCCCACGCCGAGATGACCGCGCGCCTGGACCGCGTCGATCCCGACCTCGGCGCGTCCAACGGCGGCGAGCGTGCGAGCGCGCCGCGGCCCGCTGCCCGCGACTACGAGCCCGACGTTCCGGAGTTCATCCCGCGCCGCCCGCGGTGATGGCCGGCAGCGGGGTGTTAAGATGGCTGCCGATTACCCGCTTGGGGCTGTAGCTCAGCTGGGAGAGCGTTCGGCTGGCAGCCGAAAGGTCAGGGGTTCGATCCCCCTCAGCTCCATTGCGTAGGACGCCGTTTGCGCCGCTGGAGACATGCGAGTCTGGCTAGAGTTCGACGGTGCCTGACACGCAGGTCAGCGTCGCAGCTCGGCGGCCTCCAGCGCACGCGCCGGCACCTCGCCCCAGAGCTGCTCGAGGCGGTAGAAGCCGCGTGCCTCGGGCGTGAAGATGTGGACGAGGACGTCGAGGTAGTCCATCAGGATCCAGGTCGCCTCGGTCTGCCCCTCGACGCGCCGCGGGAGGATCCCGTGGTCGTCCTTGAGGGCCTGGTGGATGCCGTCGTGGATCGCTTTGACCTGGCGCGCGGTGTTGCCCGAGCAGACGAGGAAGAAGTCCGTGTAGCCGATCACGCCACGCACGTCGAGCTCGACGACGTCGATCGCCTTCTTGTCGGCCGCCTGGGTGGCGATCGTGGCTACGAGCTGCTCTGGGTTCATCGGTAGAGCCTTCCCCGAGCGATCTGCTCGGCAACGGAATCTGGGACGAGATAGCGAATCGGGAGCCCCTGCGCGACCCGCCGCCGGACCAGCGACGACGAGATGTCCAGCCGCGGCATGTCGAAGAACACCGGCGCCTGAGCATCCGGAAAGCGCTCCGCCAAGCGCTCCATGACATCCTGCCGTCCAGCGCCGGAGCGCTCGGCGACCGCCAGCCGCGCCAGTCCGAGCACCGCCTCGGGCTCGTTCCAGCTGGGCAGTCCAAGGGCGATATCGCCCCCGACGATCTCCTGGACAAGGATGAAGCGGTGCTCTACGCCGCCGCCGCCGGATTTTGGCGGCACATTCAGCAGCGCCCGCCCGGCCGCGCCAAGATCGCGGTCTATAATACGCCGGCCGACACCGCCGCTT
>JBBSQG010000533.1:0-2064 GCA_038258125.1 Solirubrobacterales bacterium | reverse complement strand
TCGTAGGTCGACGGGTTGAGCGTCGGCCCGCCCTCGAGCACGAACACGCCGAGTGACTCGTAGAGCTCGCGCATCCCCTCGCCCGCCACGACCGCCAGCGCGCCACAGCGCTGCTGCACCGCCGCCGCCAGCCGCTCGTCGCGCTCCTGCACCTGGGCATGCATGTCGGCGACGTCGAGGTGCGACAGCTCGCCGGCGCCATGAAACAGGGCCGTCGCGGCGGCCGGCGAGTCGGTGTGGACGTGGACCTTCAGCGTCGCCGCGTCGCCGACGACGAGCACCGAGTCGCCGATCGCCTCCAGGCGCTCGATCCAGGGACCGGGATCGAGCTCGTGGCCGGTCACGGCGAAGTTCGTGCAGAAGCGGTACGTCGAGGACTCGTGCTCGGGATGCGTGACCCGCGCCGGCGCCGCCTGGCGGGCCACGTCGGGCGCCGCGCTGCCGCGCAGCGCGGCGATCATGCCGGCGAAGATCACCGTGAGCGCGTGGCCGCCGGCGTCGACGACGCCGCTCTCGCGCAGTACCGCGAGCAGCTCGGGGCCGCGCCGCACGGACTCCTCGCCCGCCCGCAGCGCGCGCTCCAGCACGTCGGCGATGAGGGCGTTCTGGACCGCCGGATCGCCCTCGGCGCCCAGCCGCGTGTCGCCCATGTGGGCGATCTCGCTGGCGACGCAGGTCGCCATGTCGCGCACGACGGTGAGGATCGTGCCCTCGGCCGGCTCGCGCACGGAGCTGTAGGCGCGCTGCGCGGCACGCGCCATCGCCGCGCCGATCAGAACCGGGTCGACGAGCTCGCCCGGCCGGCTGACGAGCTCCTCGGCGGCGCCGCGGATGAGCTGGGAGAGGATGACGCCGCTGTTGCCGCGCGCGCCGAGCAGCGCAGCCCGGGCGACCGACTCGACGATCTCGTCGCGGCCGATCTCGTCGATCAGGCGCTCTTCACCTGTTCGCTGGGGCCCGTCGGGCGAGCGGGTATCAGCGGCGAGGCGGTCGACCTCGCAGAGCACGGCGTTGAGCGTGAGTGCCATGTTGTCGCCCGTGTCGCCGTCAGCGACCGGGAAGACGTTGAGATCGTTGATCTCCTGGCGACGCGACTCGAGGTGCACGAGGGCACCCTCGACGACGGCGCGGAAGCGGACGAGGCTGGGATCCATGGACATCCAGTGTCGGCTCAGCGCGATCGCGTGGGCGACCGGCGGGCGACGCAGCGCCCTAGAGCGCCTTCTGGACCTTCCCGGCCTTCAGGCAGCGTGTGCAGACGTAGACACGCCGCGGGGCGGATCCGATCAGCACCCGGACCTTCTGCAGGTTCGGGTTGAAGCGCCGCTTCGTGGCGCGCATGGAGTGGCTGCGGCTCTGGCCAAACGCCGGCTTCTTCCCGCAGCTGTGACAGACCTTGGCCATCGCGTCGAGCAGTGTAGTGGGTCACCGACCGCATGGCCGAGAGGGTTGGGCGGCGGTGGGGGAGGGGTATCTTGACGTCTTACTGATGCCGCTCGCTTCTGGAATCGAGCTGCCCGAGCGCTACCGCGTGACCCGCCACATCGCCAGCGGCGGTATGGCGTCCGTTTGGGAGGTCGAAGATCTCCTCCTGGGACGCGTGGTGGCGGTCAAGGTGCTCGGCGCGCAGTATGCCGCCGATCCCGGAGCCCGTGCGCGCTTCCAGCGCGAGGCTCGCACCGCCGCGCGCGTCTCCGAGCACGCCCATATCGCGACGATCTACGACACCGGCGAGCACGGTGACGACACCTACATCGTCATGGAGTACTTCAGCGGCGGCACCGTCGCCGACCACGGCCACCTGCAGGGGGCCGGCGGCGCCCGCCTCGGCCACGGCCAGTGCCCATCCACCGAAGCGGGGGTCGCGCACCGCCACCGCACCGCACGCTGCGAGCGCCGACTCCGCGGCCGCCCGGTGGCGGGTCGACCCGGTCAGGGCCGACAGCGTGAGCAGCGCACCCGCGAGGGACGACGCCCCGGACGGCTCGGCGTTGTCGGCCCGGCCCGCCGGCCGCGACAGCAGCGCGTCGGCGTCGTGCGCCGTGTCGTGGATGACGTCGTGGT
>JBBSQG010000532.1:0-2064 GCA_038258125.1 Solirubrobacterales bacterium | reverse complement strand
GGGCTCGGTGCTCACCGGCATCGCGCCGCCGACGCGGCTGGTCGGCCCGCCGACGCCGGCTCGCGAACCGGAGCGGACCCCGTCTCCGGACAAGGGCAGCGTCGCGCCGCCGCCGAAGCAGCCGTTCTCGACATGGCTGCGCGAGACCCAGGCGCGCAGCGCAGGGCACGACACGATGGCGACGCCTCGGCCGAGCGACGACGGCGGCCGCGAGCGCACCGCCGCGGATGCGAACGCTCCGAACGACCCGAACCAAGCGAGCCCGGCGCCGACCGCGGCCCACTCGATCGCGCCCAAGCCGCGCGCTGTGCTTCCAGGACGCGGCGACAGATCGGCCGCGAAGGCTGCCGACGCCGATGCCGCGTCCCGAACTGCCGATGCGGCCCGGACCGATGCCGAGGCGCACGACGCTGCCGGCCGCACGACCGGCATCGTCGCCGACCCCGACGCCGTGCTCGACGCGACGGCCGCAGCGACCCTCGCCGCCGACCGACGCGGCTCGTGCATGCGCGACCTCGACGACGGCGCCAAAGGCGGCCGCGTGGCGTCCGGCCCAGCGGGCGGCGAAGCCGACATGGCTGCACGCTTCGCAACGGCCGGCACCGACGGCCGCCACCCTGCGGCGAACCGCGCTGCCCACGAACGAGGCCTCTCGCCCATTCTCGAAATGACGCCGGCCGACGCGAGCGGCGCCGACGTGCGACCCGCTGCGGGCCGTGTCGACGCCGCCGATCCGTCGGTCGGCACCCAGCTGGCCACTTCGATCGTCGCCGGCGCCTTCACCGCGCCCGGCGTCGTGCCCGCCGCCGTGCCGACGACCGCGACGGTCACGATCGCTGCGCCGGTGCCGTCGCCCGACTTCGCCGCATCGCTCGGCGTCCAGCTCAGCGTCTTCGCTCAGGACGGTGTGCAGCACGCCGAACTGCACCTCAACCCGGCCGAGATGGGGCCGCTGTCGATCCGCATCGAGCTCGATGGCCAGGCCGCGAGGATCGCGTTCGCGGCCGACCACGCCGCGACACGACAGGCCATCGAGAACGGCTTGCCGGTGCTGGCGAGCGCGCTGGCCGATGCGGGGTTCAGCCTCGCCGGCGGCGGCGTCTCGGCGCGTTCGCAGGAACGAGGTGCCGACGACGCGGGCGGCGAAGCCCGCCGCATCGGAGCGCGCGCGCGGCGCATGGCCCGCGCGGGTGGTGTCGAGCTGGCAGCGCCGATCGTGCGCGGTGTCACGGTGCAGGCCGGCGGCATCGACGTCTACGCCTGAGCCCTGGCACGACGGCGGGGCCGTGCCCGTTCAGGTGAACGGGAAAACGCCCCCTTATCACCGGTTCTCGAAGCGGCCCTCTCTCCACAATTTCGACCATCGACAGATAAAAGGCGCGCCCCGGGCAACGGCCGGTGAGCCCGTCTCGACGAAGGAGCATCGATGGCCGCCGCGATCGCCGAAACCGCCCCTGCAGCTGCAGCGGCGCCCGCCAAACGAGGCAAGAAGAAGCTCCTCGTCATCCTCGTGGCGGTGCTCGTGGTCGTGCTCGGCGCGGGCGGCGGTGCCGTCGTCTACCTGAAGAAGAAGGCGGCCGCGCAGGCCGCAGCCGAGGTCGAAGACGGCGGCGAGGTCGTGAGCGCCACCGCTCGCCCGGACCAGCACAACCCACCGGTCTGGCTGCCGCTCGATCCGTTCATCGTCAACCTCGCCGACCGGGAAGCGGACCGCTACGCGCAGGTCGGCATCACCCTAGAACTCGACAGCGCAGGCTCGGCCGAGATGATCCGCGGCTATATGCCCGCGGTGCGCAACGCCATCCTCTTGATCCTCGCCAGCAAGACTTCGAAGGACCTGGCCGACCGCGCCGGCAAGGAACAACTCGCCGAGGAGATCGCGCGCGAGGCGGTCCGTCCGATGGGCATCGACATCGCCGCGCCGCAGCCGGTGGTCGAGGCGGCGTCGGCCGTCGTCGCCGTCGCTGCGGAGGCGAGCGCAGCGAGCGAGGCAAAACCGGGCAGGAAACGAATGGCCGCGGTGCAGAAGAACCCGATCCAGCACGTCCACTTCTCCAGCTTCAT
>JBBSQG010000531.1:0-2078 GCA_038258125.1 Solirubrobacterales bacterium | reverse complement strand
GTTCGGGATCGAGGTCGGCGCCCGCAACGCGTCGGCGATCTACTCGGCCCACATGCTCATCGCCCAGCTCGACGGCCAGGAGGTCGACGCCGGCACCGCGGCGGAGGTCGGGTACGCCGCCGCGCTCGGCCTCCCCTGCCTCGCCGTGCGCAGCGACCTGCGGGCAAGCGGTGAGCCGGGCATGCAGGTCAACCTCCAGCTCGAGGCGTTCGTCGTGCTCTCGGGCGGCTTCGTCGCCGGCTCACTTGACGAGCTCGTGCAGCGGCTCGCCGCGCTGCGCGCCAGCTGACGGCGCCACAGCACCGACAGCAGCCGCTGTGTCGACGGACCGCGACGGCCGGTGGATCAGCGCGTCAGCTTGCCGGATGTGACCAGGACCACAGGGTCGTCGGCGGCTTCTCGGCGGCGTCGGGCAGACGCTGCAGCCGATGTCGCCCCGAGACGAACGGCTCTGCTTCGAGCATGTCGGGCGCGGGCGCCTCGACGTAGACCACCTGCGGCGGGTCCTCTGGCTTGGCTCCGTCACCGCGGCTGACGGCGATGTGCGTGATGTCTTTCATTGCGGCGGTGGTTCCCGCCGCGGCCGCCGCCTAACCGCGGGTCGCGCTGGCCAATAGATAGGCGCGCACGAATCCGTCGAGGTCGCCGTCGAGCACGCGGCCCGTGTCGCCGACCTCGTGGTCGGTGCGGTGGTCCTTGACCATCGAGTACGGGTGCAGGACGTAGGAGCGGATCTGCGAGCCGAAGTTCACGTCCTGCGCCTCGCCGCGCTCGCGCGCGATCTCCTCCAGGCGCCTGCGCTCCTCGAGCTCGACGAGCTTGGAGCGCAGCATCTTCATCGCCGTCTCGCGGTTCTGGGTCTGCGAGCGCTCGGTCTGGCACTGCACGACGCTCCCGCTGGGGCGGTGCGTGATGCGCACGGCGGAGTCCGTCTTGTTGACGTGCTGGCCGCCCGCACCCGAGGCGCGGTAGGTGTCGACCTGGAGGTCGTCGGCGTCGATCTGCACCTCGGCGGCATCCTCGATGACAGGCGCCACCTCGACACCCGCGAACGACGTCTGGCGGCGGTTGGCGGAGTCAAACGGCGACAGGCGCACGAGCCGATGCACCCCCTTCTCGGCACCGTAGAGGCCGTAGGCGTTCTCGCCCTCGACGCCGAACGTGGCCGACTTGATGCCGGCCTCCTCGCCCGGGCTGACCTCGAGCAGCTCGACCTTGAAGCCGCGCTTCTCGGCCCACTTCATCTCCATGCGCAGGACCATCTCGGCCCAATCCTGGGCGTCGGTCCCGCCGGCACCCGCGTTGACGGTCACGAGCGCGTCGCCGTTGTCGTAGCGGCCGGAGAACAGGCGCTGCTCCTCGAGCACCTCCAGGCGGCGCTCCACGGATGCGAGCTGGTCCTCAAGCTCGGCCTCGATCTCGGGGTCCTCGCGCGCCATCTCGGCGAGGCTGTCGAAGTCCTCGACATCGGTCGTCAGCGTCTGGAACTGCTGTAGTCGGCGGGCGGCGCGCGCGTGCTCGGCGCTGACCTTCGCCGCGGCGTCCTGCTCGTCCCAGAAGCCCGGCTCCGACATCTGCCCCTCCAGCGCGGCGACCTGCTCGCTCAGCGCAGTCGGGTCAAAGGTAGTCCGCGAGCAACGACATCTGCGCGCGGATCGCAGCCAGGCGCTGCGGGATGCCCTCGGGTGTGGGTGTGGCGGCCATGCGCTGAGGATAGAGCGGCGGGTGAGCGCGGCCAGCGCTGGGCCGGGCGGCAGGGCGCGGACGGCGCGCGACAATACGGCGATGGATCCGTATGCGGTGCTCGGGCTGTCCGCCGACGCCTCGGTCGACGCGGCCGCGCGCGCCTACCGCGAGCTGGCCAAGCAGTGGCACCCCGATCGCGCCGGGGACGGCGGCATGGCGCACATGATCGCGCTCAACGTCGCCTACGAGATGGTGCGCGCCGAGCACCGCCCGGGCGCGACCATGCGAGCGACCCCGCTGGTCCGTGGGCCAGGACCGCGCGGCCCAGGCCACTGGCTACCCGAGGCGATGCGGCGCGCGCTGGGCCGCGAACTGCTCGACGCGCTCGAGGC
>JBBSQG010000530.1:0-2109 GCA_038258125.1 Solirubrobacterales bacterium | reverse complement strand
GTGCTCCTGCCGATCCTGCTGCCGGACGACGACCTCGACTGGGGCCTGTACGCCGGCGACGATGCTCTGCGCCAGGCCAGGATGGGGCTGCTCGAACCCGCAGGAGCGGCGCTGGGAGTGGACGCGATCGCGGGCGCCGACGTGGTCCTGGTCAAGCCCGCGCTCGCCTACCTCGACGTGATCCGCCGCGTCAAGGACGCCACCCGCCTGCCGGTCGCCGCCTACAACGTCAGCGGCGAGTACGCGATGATCAAGGCTGCCGCGGCGGTGGGAGCGCTCGACGAGCGCGCCGCTGTACTTGAGACCCTGACGTCGATCCGGCGCGCCGGCGCCGACATCGTCATCACCTACCACGCGAAGGACGCTTGCCAATGGCTGTAACGTCGCCCGCAGGACGCCGCCTCACGCCACTCCCGTCGGTAGGAGCACCACGCCGACGGTGTCCGCAGGGCGAACTGTGACGTCGCTGCCGAAGATCCGGTCTCGCAAGGACGGCGCGGCGGTCGTGCTCGACGACACCGACCGCAAGGTCCTGAACTTCATGCAGGGCTCCTTCCCGCTGCAGCCACGGCCCTACGCGGCCGTCGCGCAGCTCGCGGGGATGACCGAGGACGAGGTCATGGCGCGCGTCACGCAGCTGCTGAAGGACCGCATCATCCGCCAGGTCACGCCGATCTACGACACCCGCGCGCTCGGCTACGGCTCAATGCTCGTCGCGGCGAAGGTCGATGCCGAACACCCGTGGCGCGCGGCGAAGATCATCAACTCCCACCCCGGCGTCAGCCACAACTACCTGCGCACCCACGAGTTCAACATGTGGTTCACGCTCGCCGTCGAGCACGACTCCAAGCTCGGGCTGCAGGGGACGCTCGACATCCTGCAGGAGCTGACCGGCGCGGAGTCGATCCGCCAGCTCCCGACGCTGAAGCTGTTCAAGATCCGCATGGACCTGGAGATGGAGGGCACGACGAAGTCGCTCTCGACCGAGGGCGTCGCCGAGGCGCCAGTCGAGCTGGAGGGCGTGCCCTACGACGACTTCGACATCGCCGTCATCCGCGCCACGCAGGGCGACCTGCCGGTGATCCCCGAGCCCTACGCGCCCGCCGCCGCCGAGCTCGGCATCACCGAGGCGGCCCTGCTCGAGCACATGGCCGGCATGAAGGAGCGCGGCATCCTGCGCCGCGTCGCCGCGATCCTCTTCCATCGCCGCGCCGGGTTCAGCGCCAACGGCATGGGCGTCTGGGTCGTCCCGGAGGACAAGATCGAGGAGCTCGGCCCGCGCATGGCGTCCTTCCGCGGCATCTCGCACTGCTACCAGCGCCCCACGTACGAGGACTGGCCCTACTCGGTCTTCACGATGGCCCACGGCCGCTCCAAGGAGGAGTGCGACGCGATCCTCGACGCGATCGCCGGCGAGTTCGACATCACAGAGCGCGCCACCCTCTACTCGTCGACGGAGTTCAAGAAGATCCGCCTGCTGTACTTCACCGAGGACTTCAAGAACTGGGAAGCCGCCCACGCGTGATCATGCCCGCCCGCCCGTGACCGTCTCGCTGCGGGACGCGCGCTCGGCCGAGCTCTATCACCGCGCCCTGGCCTACCTGCCCGGCGGGGTGAACTCGCCGGTCCGCGCCATGCGCTCGATTGGCCGCGACCCGCTGTTCATCGACCACGGCGCCGGCGCCGAGCTGTTTGACGTCGACGGCAACGGCTACGTCGACTGGGTCTGCTCGTGGGGTCCGCTGATCGCCGGTCACGCCCACCCGGCGATCGTCAGCGCCGTGACCGCTGCGGCGCTGCGCGGCACGAGCTTCGGCGCGCCGACCCCCGGCGAGGTCGACCTCGCCGAGGAGGTGTGCCGCCGCCTGCCTGGCGTCGAGATGCTGCGCATGACCTCTTCGGGCACCGAGGCCTCGATGAGCGCGATCCGCCTCGCCCGCGCCGCGACCGGCCGCACGAAGCTGCTGAAGTTCGCCGGCGCCTACCACGGCCACGTCGACGGCCTGCTCGCCGACGCGGGCAGCGGCCTGGCCACGCAGGGGATCCCGGCCTCCCCCGGCGTCCCCGCCGAGGTCGCGGCGAGCACGATCGTCGTGCCCTTCAACGACG
>JBBSQG010000529.1:0-2110 GCA_038258125.1 Solirubrobacterales bacterium | reverse complement strand
GCTGCGCGCGGCGCTCCGCCGCCGACACGGCGCGCATGCGGTGCATCGACACCGCGTTGTCGTAGTCGACCCAGAGGATGTCCTCGCCGTGCGCGGTCTCGCCCAGCTCGGCGGCGAACCGGCCGGCCGGCGTGGTGCGTTCCTCGGGTCGGATGTCGGCGATGCGTCGCTCGCCGATCCCGGGGACGGAATCGTCGCCCGGCGCCAGGCCGAGAAGCGCGGGCGCGTCGCCGACTAGCGTGCCTTGGCTGTCGAACGCGATCACGCGCGCCGCCACCTTGTCGACGATGAGGAACGGCAGGCCGGCGTTGTCGCCGGTGGCGACTACGCGATCGGCAACGAACCGCGCGGGGCCGGAGGGACGGTAGTCGCGGAAGTCGGCGGTGGGCGCTGGCGTCGGCGCCGACGTTGCGACCACAGGCGCCGCCGCCGACGGTGCGGGCCTCTCAGGAGGCGCCTCGGCGTTCGAGGCAGGCCCGCAGCCAGCCATCGCCACGCACACGGCCAGCGCGGCTGAAGATGGCAGTCGAAGTTCGTGTCTCATGGGCTCGCGATGCAAAGCGCCGCGTTCGAGGCGGCACGTCGACTCGGCAATCGACGGGCCGGCTCCCGCCCACCGATCCCGACGGAATCAGGCGGCCACGAATTTCAAGGCGACGCCGTTGTTGCAATAGCGCTTGCCCGTCGGCTTCGGACCGTCGTCGAAGATGTGTCCCTGATGCCCCTCGCAGCGCACGCAGTGGTACTCGGTGCGCGGGATGATCATCTTGAAGTCGGTCTTGGAGGCGACCGCGCCCGGGAGCGGCTGCCAGAAGCTCGGCCAGCCGGTGCCGCTCTCGAACTTCGCATCCGACGAGAACAGCGGCAGGTCGCAGCCGGCGCAATGGAAGGCGCCCTTGCGCTTCTCGGCGTTGAGCGGGCTCGTGCCGGGCCGCTCGGTGCCCTCGCGGCGGAGGACGTCGTAGGCGGACGGCGGAAGGCGCTCCTTCCACTGTGCGTCGGTGAGGACGACCTTGTCGATCTTGGCCGAGGGGCCCTGGGCGCGGACGGCGGCGGCCGGCGCGAGTCCGAGGGCGGACAGGACGGCGAGAAAGGGGCGGCGGGTCATGGAAAGCTCCGGTGCGGATGAGAGGGCTCGATGCAGATCGGTCGTCGAGCGGCGCTGGAAGCTTACGTGGCGGCGATCGCGGCGGACGCAACCCGGGCTCGACCGCCGTCAGCGCGGCCGGAGCACCCACATCCTCAGCGGCTGCTTCATCCGGCCGGCCTGAGCCTCGGCAGTCTCGCCCCAGCCCCAGAAGTAGTCGGCGCGCACGGCGCCCGTGATCGCCGTGCCGGTGTCCTGGGCGACGACGAGGCGGCGCAGCGGCGTGGTCGACAGCGGCTCGGTGGTGTCGAGCCACACTGGCGTTCCGTAGGGGACGCTGCCGGGGTCGACGGCGATCGAACGGCCGGGAGTCAGCGGCACGCCCTGGGCACCCTTGGGGCCTTCCGACGGATCGGGCAGCGGCTCCTCCCGAAAGAAGACGACGCGCGGGTTGCTCCACATCAGCTCGTCGACGCGCCGCGGGTTGCGCCTGGCCCAGGCGCGGATCGCCGGCCACGACGCCTGTTCGAGCGTGAGCTCGCCGCGATCGACGAGCCAGCGTCCGACCGACTTGTAGGGCTCGCCGTTGTGCGCGGCGAAGGCGAGGCGGATGGTCTCGGTGGCGCCGCCGTGCTTCGCGGGCCCGAAGGCGATGCGGCCCGAGCCCTGCACCTGGATCAGCAGCGCGTCGAGCGGGTCGCGCAGCCAGGCGATCGCGTGCGGGGCGACCGCACGACGCGCCGCGGGCGCGGTGTCGAGCTCGCGGCGCGTCCAGTAGGGCTTGCGGGTCGCGAGGTCGGGCGGTGGCGCGTAGAGAGGGACTCGGAAGCCGGGCCTCGAGGTGCGCGAGGCTTCGAGCAGCGGCTCGAAGTAGCCGGTGGCGAGGCCGGTGGCCTGACCGTCGGTGGCTTCCACGCGCCACGGCACGAGACGCGCCTCCAGCCAGGCGCGGGAGGCGGTTGCGTCGCCCAGCAAGCTCAGCGCGTCGCGTCGCAGGTCGACGCAAAACGCCGTCCAGGGAGG
>JBBSQG010000528.1:0-2114 GCA_038258125.1 Solirubrobacterales bacterium | reverse complement strand
CGCGACGTGCCTGCGCTCCGCCTCCGCCACGGCCGGATCGGCCGGGATCTCGAAGTCGACGGGCTCGCCGAGCAGCCGCTCGACGCGGCGGCGCTCGTCGGGGCTGGAGATCTTGCTCGCGACGAAGATGACGTCCGCACCGAGCGGGCCACGAGCCAGGCGGGCGACGCGGCGGCCGGTCAGCGCCGACTGGCTCGTCGGCTCGACGACGACGACATACAGGCTCGGGTAGGGCGAGAAGCCAGCTGCGAGATGGCGCGGGCCGGCCGGCAGGTCGCCGACGATCGCCCACGAGTACATCGACTTCGCCTCGTGCAGCCTGCGCACGACCTGCAGGAACGCGTTGACCGACCCCATCACGGGGGTCAGGCCGTCCTTGTCGGCCTTGCCGAGCTGCATGAGCCGGATCCCGTCGGGCGCCGGCGTCGTGTAGCGGCGTACGACCGTCGCCGGGCCGACACCCGGGCGCAGCCGCCACGGGCCCTTGTCGGGCTTCTCGGCCGCTTGCAGGAGCAGCGGCGCCGCGGGCTCGGGCACGCCGAGCGAGGAGGCCATCCCGGGCATCGGGTCCGAGTCGATCGCCAGCACGCGATGGCCGCGGCCGGCGAGCACCCGCGCGAGCGTGCCCGACAGGACCGACTTGCCTGATCCGCCCTGGCCGGCGATGCCGATCCACAGCCGGCCGGTCGGCCGTGGCGCCAGCGGCATGTCGATCGGCCACAGCGGCGGTTTGGGGCTCGGCACCGCGACCGGGCTCATGCCCGTGCCGCCGGCATTGAGCCCGCGATGCGGTCGACGTCGTCCATCGAAAGCGTCTCGCGCTCCAGCAGCGCCTCGGCGACGCGCTCGAGGATCATGCGCTGCTCGCTCAGCACGCGCTCGGCCAGCGCCTCGGCCTCGCTGACCAAACGTCGCGCCTCGGCGTCGATCATGCGCGCGGTCTCGTCGGAATAGTGGACGTTGGTGAAGCCGTTCTCGTCGGCGTAGCTGAGCGAGCCAACCGCCTCGCTCATGCCGAGCACGGTCACCATCCGGCGGGCGATCGTGCCGACCTGGGCGAGATCGTTGGCGGCGCCATCGGCCACCTGCCCGAAGATGATCTGCTCGGCGACGCGGCCGCCCAGCAGCGTCGCCATGCGCTCGATCAAGACCGAACGCGAGCGCAGCCGCTGATCTCCCGTCTCCGGGATCCACGTCACGCCGGCGATGTTGCCGCGGGCGACGATGCTGATGCGGTGCAGGATCCGCCCGCCGGGCAGTGCCCGCGCGACGAGGCCGTGTCCGGCCTCGTGGTAGGCGACGACCTGGCGGTCGGCGTCCGACAGCGGCCGGGCGCTGGCGATGCCGACGCCGACGCGGTCCAAGGCGTCCTCGATCAGCGCCTGCGTGATCGTGTCGGCGCCGCGGCGCGCGGCGAGCAGCGCCGCCTCGTTGAGCAGGTTGGCGAGGTTCGCGCCCGCCAGACCGTAGGTGAGTCGCGCGATCGCGTCGAGGTCGGCGCGGGGGTCGATCAGCCGACCGCGCGCGTGCAGCCGAAGGATCTGCTTGCGGGCCTCGAGGTCGGGCAGTTCGAGCACGAGCCGGCGATCGAAGCGCCCCGGACGGGTCAGCGCGGAGTCGAGCATCTCGGGGCGGTTCGTCGCGCCCATGACGATGACGGTCGACTCGCGGCCGAACGCATCAAGCTCGATGAGCAACTGGTTGAGGGTCTGGGCGCGCTCGCTGTTGTCGTTGCCGCCGGACGACCGCTCACCGCCGATCGCGTCAAGCTCGTCGATGAAGACGATCACGGGCGCGACGCCACGCGCCTGGGCGAACAGGTCACGCACGCGCGCGGCGCCCTCCCCCACGTAAGTCTCGTTGAACTCCGTCGCCGCAACCGAGATGAACGCGGCATTCGATTCGCCTGCGAGAGCGTGGGCGAGCAGCGTCTTGCCGCTGCCGGGCGGGCCGGCCAGCAGGTAGCCGGTCGGAACGCGCGCGCCGAGGCGCTCGAACTTCGTGCGGTCGGCCAGGAAGTCGCGGACCTCTTGCAGCTCGTCGATGACGTTGTCCAGGCCCGCCACATCGGCAAACGTCACGCGCTCCCCGTCCAGGAACGACCGGCCAATGCG
>JBBSQG010000527.1:0-2116 GCA_038258125.1 Solirubrobacterales bacterium | reverse complement strand
GCGGCGGCAGCGCGACGCCGCTCGCCGCGTCGTGGGGCAGCTCATGCGCGGCGCCCGCGCCGTCGTGCACGACGATCGCACGCAGCCGCTCGCACTCGATCACGGCGGGCGACGCGGCGTCGAGAGCGATCTTGACGCGCAGCGCACCGGCACCGTGTAGCAGCGCGCGGGCCAGCGCGATCGCACGGTCCAGCTCGGAGTTGGCTGCGGCGGGCGGGCGGGGTTCGGCGCCGCTCACTGCCGCTCCAAGCGCGCGTGGGTGAAGCGGTGCAGGATGCGTCTGACCCAACCGTCGTCGTCGCCGAAGCGCTCGCGCAGCGCGGCGGGGACGGCGGCGTGGTCGTAGGTGATGCGGCGGTGCTCGATCCGGCCGTTCTCGTGCAGCAGGGCGTAGGCCGCGCGATGGTCGCCGTCGAGCGGCATGCCGACGCTGCCGGGATTGACGAGCTCGACGTCGCCGCCGCTGGACATGCGTGCGAAGGGGAGGTGGGTGTGACCGAAGAGCAGGCGTGGTTCGCGCACGCCCGCGAGCAGCTCGGTCTCGTCATCGGCCGCCTCGGGCAGGAACGAGCGCACGTCGCTGACCGGTGAGCCATGCCAGGCGCGCGCGCCGTCGGGCAGCAGCGCGCTGGCCGGTAGGGCGTCGAGCTCGGCGACAAGGTCGGCGCCGAGCGCGGCTGCGGCGGCGTAGGTCGCGGCGCGGACGGCCTCCGGCGCGGCAGCGGGGTCGGCGGTCCAGCGCTCGCCGTTGCCGCGGATCCAGGTGGCCTGCGGGAGCGCCCGCAGGCGCGCGACCGTTGCCTCCGGCCATGGGCCGAAGAGCGCGACGTCGCCGCCGATGAGGTAGGCGTCGGCGCCCTGTGCCGTCGCGTCGGCGAGCACGGCGTCGAGTCCGAGCAGGTTCCCGTGGACGTCGTAGATCAGCGCGAGCATGGCCGTAGTGTTACCCGCCGTGGACGAGCTCGCCCTCACCGGCCCGACGCTGCGCGTGCGCATCCCGCGCGACGAGGACGCCGCCGCGCTGTTCACGCATGCCTCCGATCCCGAGGTGACGCGCTGGTTCTCCTGGGGCCCGTACGGCTCGGAGGCCGAGGCGCGGGCCTACCTCTCGCGCCTGCCTGCGCAGCGCGCCCGCGGCGAGCACCTCGACCTCGTCATCGAGCACCTCCAGGCAGGTCCGATCGGCATCACCGGCCTCGGCGAGCTCGCCGTCCGCGACCGCCGCGCCGTGATCGGGTCCTGGCTCGGGCGCGCCTGGTGGGGGACCGGCGCCAACCAGGAGGCGAAGGCGCTCATGTGCCACCTCGCCTTCGAGGTGCTCGGGCTGCAGCGGCTCGGCGCGTACTCCAACGTCGAGCACGCCCGCTCGCAGCGGGCGCTGGAGCGGATCGGATTTCGCCGCGAGGGGGTGCTGCGTGCGTATCACCGCCACGGCGAGCGCCTGCTCGACGTCGCCGTGTTCGGCCTGCTGCGCGAGGAGTGGCGGGCGGGGGCGCTGCCCGCATTGGCGGTGACCGTGACCGGACAGGCGCCGCCGGCGTTCGTGCTCAGCCGCGTCGCGCCGGCGGGCTGATGGCGGAGCATTGAGGGCTGCGCAGCGGCTGTCACCGGGGGTCTTGCGATTTGGTTGCGCCGGTGTCACGTGATTCGCAGGACCCCCCTCGGGCTGGGTCCCGCAACCATGTGAGATGTCGTCCGCGCGACTCAGCGCCCGAGCGCGCTGAGCGGATCGATGTTCGCGCCGCGCAGCAGCAGCTCGAAGTGCAGGTGCGGACCGCTCGCCCGGCCGGTCGCGCCGACCGTGCCGATCCGCTGGCCGACGGCGACCGCCTGGCCGCGCACCACCGCAAACGACGCGAGGTGTGCGTAGAGCGTGCGCAGGCCGAAGCGATGGCCGATGACGACCATGTTGCCCCAGCCCGAGCCGTCGAAGCCGGCGCTGACGACGGTCCCGAAGCCCGCCGCGGTGACCGGCGTGCCACTCGCCGAGGGGAAGTCGACGCCCGCGTGAAAGACGTTCCAGCGCGGGCCGAAGGCGTCGCCGACCGGGGCCCGCACAGGCCGGCGCAGCTGGACCGGCGAGCGGGGGACGGGGGCGCGCACGGCGCGCCGCGTG
>JBBSQG010000526.1:0-2141 GCA_038258125.1 Solirubrobacterales bacterium | reverse complement strand
GGCCCTGCTGATCGTGCTCGCGACGACGTGGGCGGTGTGGCAGCCGATGCGCGCCGACGCGCTGACCCAGGACGCGCTCGACACGCTTGACCGCGGCGATGGCGCGGCGGCGCTCAAGCAGGCCGCGCACGCCCACAAGATCGACCCGCTCTCGCTCGACCCGCTCTACGCGACCGCGACGATCCAAACTGCGGCAGGGCGCAATTCTGAGGCCGGCGCTGCGTTGGAGCAGGCAGTGCGCCTGCAACCGGACAACCCGGACCCGTGGCTGCGACTTGCCGAGTTCGAGTTCAATACGCTGCGGCGACCGGCGGCTGCCCTGAAGGCGGTCCGCCCGGCGCTGTATCTCGACCCCCGCTCTTCTGACGCGGTTGCCGTGTTCCTTGCAGCGCAACGCCAGGCCTCAGCTCCGTGACCTCACTTCGCTCCCTCATCGCCGCCATCCTCGTGCTGGCGGCCTTCCCCTCGTTCGCGCTCGCGTCCAAGACGCAGGAGTCGACCTTCCAGGACGACCCGCGCTTGGTCTACGGCAACGCCGCGACGCAGGACGCGACGCTCGACACGCTGCGCGACTTCGGCGTCGACCGCATCCGCGTCTCGGTCTTCTGGAAGGTCCTCGCGCCGGCCAACGAGTCCGTCGAGAAGCCGAACTTCGACGCGACGGATCCGGCGGGCTACCAGCAGCTCGTGTGGGACCGCTATGACCACCTCATCCAGGCCGCGCAGGCGCGCGGGATCCTCGTGAACCTGAACATCACCTCGCCGGTGCCGCGCTGGGCCTCGACGGAGTCGCCGCGGGCCGATCTGCAGCAGACCTTCGGCCCCAACCCCGACGAGTTCGGCCAGTTCGTGCAGGCCGTCGCCAAGCGCTACAGCGGCACCTACGCCGGCCTGCCGCGGGTCGACTACTGGTCGATCTGGAACGAGCCCAACCAGGCCGGCTGGCTGACCCCGCAGTGGAGCCCCGATCCGCGCAACGCCAAGCGCCAGATCGATGCGGCCCCGTCGCTGTACCGCCAGCTCGTCGGCAGCGCCTGGCGGGCGCTCGCCGACACGGGCCATGGCTCGGACACGATCCTCATCGGCGAGACCGCGCCGCAGGGCCAGGGCAAGCGCACGGGGCTGTCGCAGTCGATCGACGCGCTGAAGTTCATCCGCCGGATGTACTGCCTGGACAACAACCTCAACGTGCTCAAGGGCAACTCGGCTTCTCTGCGCGGATGCCCGGGAGACATCGCCACGTTTGTCGCCCAGAACCCGGCGCTGTTCCACTCCACCGGCTTCGCCCACCACCCCTACGCGCTGCTGACGCCGCCCGACCGGCGCTCCAGGCCGGCCGACTGGGTCTCGATGGCCGACCTGCGCCGGCTCAGCAGCGAGCTGAAGCGCATCTACCAGCGCTACCGCCAGAAGACGCAGTCCAAGCGCGGCGTGCCGCTGTACCTGACCGAGTTCGGCTACCAGACCTCGCCCGACCCGATCGTCAAGCGCGTCGTCACCTTCAGCAAGCAGGCGGCGTGGATCAACCAGGCCGAGTACATCGCCTACAAGAACCCCAACGTCCGCGCGGTCAACCAGTTCCTGCTCTTCGACGACGCGCCGGACCCGGAGTTCGACGTCAAGAAGCAGCCGAACCTCGCGTGGCGCACATTCCAGAGCGGCCTGCAGCTGCTGGCCGGCAAGAAGAAGCCGTCCTACAAGGCGTACATGACGCCGATCTTCCTCAAGCAGTCGCGGATCCGGCGCGGGCGGTCGGCCAGCGTGTTCGGCATGCTGCGCCCCGCCCAGGCGACCCAGAGAGTGCGCGTGTCGCTGCAGTTCCGCTCGCGCCGCGGCAAGAAGTGGCACACGCGCAAGTCGTTGACCGTCCGCGGCCCGCGCCACTACTTCCAGACGAGCATGCGGGTTCGCTCCAGCGGCTACGTGCGGATCCGCTGGCGCCACAACAAGCGCACGCTGACCAGCCGCGCCGCCGCGATCACCGTCAAGTAGCTCGCCGTCCGGACGGCCTCCGCGTCGCGACGGGCAGCCGTTCGCCCGCCGACGCTACGCGGTCACGGTCGCGCCGTCGACGAGCTCGGCCGGCAGTGCGCCGGGCCCGCCCATCTGGCGCACGCTGACGAGCAGCTGCTCGTACTCGT
>JBBSQG010000525.1:0-2146 GCA_038258125.1 Solirubrobacterales bacterium | reverse complement strand
CGCCTGCGAGCCGGCCGACGCCGCCGTCGCCGCCGCCGACGGCGCCCGCGAGTCGGCCGACCGTGCGCTGCGCGAGGCCGCGCAGGCGCTGACCGCCGCCAACGAGGAGGCGCGCCGCGCCGCCTGGATCATCGAGAAGCGCCGCGCCGCGCCGCAGGAGGGCGCGTCGGCGATGCGCCGGGCGCAGATCGAGGGCGAGCTGGCCGCCGAGCGGCGCGCCGTGCAGCGCGCCGAACGCGAACGCACCGAGCGCGCTCAGCGGATCGCGCGCCTGCGCGGCCGGATCGCCACCGAGCGCGCGTTGGCGCCGCAGGCCGAGCGGCTGGCCGTCGCGCTGGAGTCGGCGTCGGTCGCGATCGCCGCGCACGTCGCCGAGCTGGAGGCAGAGCTCGCCGCCGGCCGCGCCGCGGGTGAGGACCTCGCCGCACAGCTGCGCGCCTGCGCGTCGGAGGAGGCGCAGATCCAGGCGCGGCTGCACGAGCGTGGCGATGCCGTGACGACCGCTGAGGTGCGTGCGCAACAGGCGCGCGACCAGAGCGCCGACGCCGATCACGAGCTCGTCCTGCTCGCCGAGCGCCTCGGCCTGCCCGCCGAGCCGGCCGCCGAGCCGCTCGACGCCGCCGAGGCGCAGTCGCTGCGCGATCGCATCGAGCGTGTCGTGCGCCGCCGCGAGCAGCTCGGCCCGGTCAACCCGCTCGCCAAGGCGGAGTACGACGAGGCGCTGGCGCACGTCACCGAGCTCGAGGGCCAGCGCGCTGATCTGGAGACCGCGCTGCGCGAGCTGCGCGCGCTGATCCGCGACACCGATCGCCAGATCCACGAGACCTTCGAGGAGACCTTCAACGCGGCCGCGCGCAACTTCGAGGAGCTCGCCGGCCACCTGTTCCCCGGCGGCCGGGGGCGGCTGCGGCTCGTCAAGGAGGACCAGGGGATCACCGGCGTCGCCGGTGCGCCCGCCGCGGAGGCGGAGGACGGCGCCGTCGATCCCGACGCGGCTGCCGAGGCGGAGGCCGACGTCGGAGCGGACGGCACGCCGAAGGAGGAGGAGCTGCTCGGCGTCGAGATCGAGATCACGCCGGCGGGCAAGTCGATGAAGCGACTGACGCTGCTGTCGGGCGGCGAGAAGTCGATGACCGCGATCGGCTTTCTGTTCGCCGTCTTCCTCGCCAAGCCGTGCCCGTTCTACATCCTCGACGAGGTCGAGGCTGCGCTCGACGACCCGAACATCACCCGTTTCCTCGACCTGTTGCGCCGCTACGCCGACCGCGCGCAGTTCATCGTCGTCACGCACCAGAAGCGCACGATGGAGGCCGCCGACACGCTCTACGGCGTGTCGATGGGCGACGACGGCGTGTCGAAGGTCGTCTCGCGGCGGCTGCCGCGAGAGGATCTGCTCGAGCCGGCCGCTGCGCCCGCTACGGGCGCCGCCTAGCCCGGATCGTGCAGGAAGCGGCGTGGTGTGAGTCGTCGCGGCATGCGCGGCGTGAAATGCACGCGTGAACGCTGGCGAGCGGCGTGGGTGAGGGTTGTGGGGGCTGCTTGGTGGCCGCGAGCGCGCTGAGCGGTGTCTGTGGCGTCGTTGGCGGGCAGCGGCTCGTTGCGCCGGGGCGCCGAGGGCTTGCTGTCGTCGTGTGCGCCGGCGTGGGGGTCAGGCGAGGGCGGGGAGCGCTCGGGCGCGTGTGAACGCGGTGGCGAGCGCGTCTGCCCAGGGCCACTTGGCGTCGATGCGTAGCGTGGCTTTGCGGGCGTGGAAGGCGAGGCGTGCGGCGACGTGTAGTAGTTGGTAGCGCAGGCGCTTGGGCTCTGCGCGTGCGAGCTCGCCGGTCAGCAGCAGGCGCTGGGTCCAGGTGAGCAGGTCGTGCGCGATGCCGACGAGCTGTAGCCAGACGCGGTTGTGCTGGAAGTCGCGGAACGGCAGGTTGCGCAGGCCGGTGTCTTTGTCGTTGCGGATATGCGTTTCGGCGTGCGCGCGTTGGCGCTGGCGGCGCTCGAGGATCTGGATGTCGGGGTCGGTTTGGTCGGTCAGGACGGCTTGGAAGCGATGGCCGTCGTGGTCGGTGAACGAGAGTTGCGCGCCGGGATGCGCGCGCTCGCGCCGGACGATCACCCGCGAACCGGCTGGCCACCCAGACAGATCCACAGACGT
>JBBSQG010000524.1:0-2147 GCA_038258125.1 Solirubrobacterales bacterium | reverse complement strand
GGTGGCGGCGATCGCGTTGACCTCCGCGTGCGGGCCGCCGCACTCTTCGTGCCAGCCCTCCCCCAGCACCTTCTCGTCGCGCACGAGCAGCGCCCCGACCATCGGGTTGGGGTGCACGCGACCGAGCCCGAACTCCGCCAGCTCGATCGAGCGGGCAAGGTGCTCGTGGTCAACCGCGGTGAGCGTGGACACGACCCCAGCATAGGGCCGCGCAGCCTCCCGCAGCACGCCGAACGCGCGCCGCGGCCGGGCCGCTACCGACCCGGCAGCGGGACGTCCTCGGCGCAGCGTCCCTGCGTCAGGCGGTAGATCGTCATCGTCGGCCCGGGCCGGTTGTAGGCCAGCGGATAGAAGTTGAACGTCCAGTCGAAGTTGAACGCCACCGGGCCCTTGCCCTTGGAGTAGGGCGAGACGTTGTAGGCGACCCGCGAGCGGCGCTCGAGCTCCTTGTAGTACGCCAGCGCCTCGGGCACCTCCTCGGGCTCGACCTCGGCGCGGCCGCGCTGCGTCGAGCCGACGACGACCCAGCAGTACGCCTGCTGCTCGAAGACCTCGATCAGCTCCGGCGTGAGGACCTTCTCGAAGTCCTCGATGTTCACGATCACGCCAGCGCCGGTCAGCCGCTCGCGCGTCTTGGGGTCGATGTTCGACCGGCTGAGCGGCTTCTTGTTCCAGCGGTTGCCGTTCTTGGCCAGCGGCGAGGGGTGGCCGATGTCCTGCGCCCATTGGTCGGGCACGACGGGTTCGACGACGATCTTCGTCGTCGGCGGCACGTTGGCGACCATCCAGTCGCGGGCGATGTTGCGCGTGTCCTCGCGCGACAGGACGAGACCCGAGTGCAGCGAGTAGACGAAGCCCTGCCCGCAGAGCACGACGACCGCGGCCGCGATCAGGGTCGGGCGCAGCGCCGGCGAGAAGGAGCCGAGCCAGTCGGCGAGCTCGATGGCGGCGTAGGCGGCGAGGATGCAGACGAACGGGAAGACGGGCATCAGCCAGCGCCCGAAGTAGCGCTCCTGGGAGCCCATGAACAAGACGAAGAGCACGACCGCGGGCACGAGCATCCACACCACGCGGCGCTCGTCGAACCACAGCCGCACCGCCCCGCCGACGGCGAAGATCAGCGGCAGCCAGCCCAGGCCCCAGCCGAAGGACCACAGGTAGTACGCGTAGCCGGAGTCCTGCGTCAGGCCGAGCTTTCCGGCGGCGTCGCCGGACGCCTCGGACTGGTGCGTCACGCCCTCCCAGAACGAGGAGAAGTCCAGCAGCGCGTACGGGTTGGCGGCGATGAACGACGCCAGCGCACCGACGCCGACGATGACGATCCCGCGCATGGCCCAGGTCCGCCCCCCGGCGGCGAACTGCGCGCCCGCAGCGGCGACGATCGGCAGCAGCACGATCCCGCCCGTGTACTTCGTCGCACACGCCAGGCCGAGCCCGAGGCCGGCCCAGATGTAATCCCGCAGCCGCCCGCTGCGCAGGATCCCGGCCGCGCCCCACAGGCCGAGGCAGACGCCGGCGAGCGTCGGCACGTCGTTGAGCGCCAGCTTGGCGTAGAACACCGGCAGGAAGGCGACCGCGAAGATGCCGGCCGACAGCAGGCCGACGCGGCGATCGACCAGCCGCCTGCCGGCGAGGTACAGCAGCCACACGGCGATCGTCCCCAGCACCGCGGCGATCGTGCGCGAGATGATCCAGATCTGTGTCGGGTCGGCGGCGAACGCGTTGGACACGCCGGCGCGGCCGCCGTACCAGATGCCGAGCACGAGGTGCACGACGTACGTGTAGGCCGGCGGGTTGACGTAGTAGTTGGGGTCCCAGTCGTGGCCGAACAGCCCGATCGCGCGGGTCACGAAATGGGCGTTCTCGTCGGAGTTGTAGGCGTAGGGCAGGCCGTGGCTGTTGCCCCAGATGCGAAGCAGGAACGCACAGACGAGCAGCGCTCCGACGGCGCCGCCCCAGATCAGCCGCTCGCGCGGTGGGCTCTCAGCAGTGGACATAGGCGGCGTAGTACTGGCTTGTGGCCGCGCGCACGAAGCCCGGCGGCGGCAGGTTGTCGGCGGTGTTGTCCTTGTCGGTCACCCATGCCTGCTTGAAGAGCGCGAAGCGGTTGTGCACGAGGATGACGACGCCGCGCGCCGGCGGCGCCG
>JBBSQG010000523.1:0-2155 GCA_038258125.1 Solirubrobacterales bacterium | reverse complement strand
GTGCGCAGATCGGGCGCCGGCCGTCACACGCCGCGACCGCGCAGGTACGCGCCCGCGTCCATCGGCCGCCCGGCGGCCGGCTGGACCTCGAGCAGCTCCAGGCCGCCGAGGAACAGGCGCCCGTCCTCGGCCCGCAGCGCGCCTGCGACGCCCGGCGCGCGGACGGCGGCGCGCAGGACGCCGAGCATCTCGCCGCCGTCACCGGGCAGCGCGACGCGCGTGCCGATGTGGGGGCTCAGCGCACGCACAACACGGTCGTTGACCGCCGCCGGTGCGGCCGGGTCGAGGGTGCGATCGGACGGTCCGATCTTCTCGGCGTACGTAACGCCGGTCACGAGCTGCTCGACGGCCTCGGGACGCTCGTCGAGCACGCCGAGCAGCAGGTCGGCGCCGAGCTCCTGCAGCCGCGGCGTGAGCGTGCCGTAGGTGTCGTCGGGTGCGATCGGCTCCTGGCCCATGCGGAAGACCGGACCGCTGTCCAGGCCGGCGGTCACCCGCATGATCGCCACGCCGGTCTCCGCGTCGCCGGCCATCATCGCGCGCTCGACGGGCGCCGCGCCGCGCCAGCGCGGCAGCAGCGACGGATGCACGTTGAGCATCTCGTAGTCCGACAGCAGCGGCTCCTTGATCAGCGCGCCGAACGCGCACACAATGACGACCTCCGGATCGGCGGCGGCGATCCGCGCGCGCGCCGCGTCGGAGTTCACGCTCGCGGGCTGGTCGACCGGGAGGCCGAGCGAGCGGGCCGCGTCGGCGACCGGCGGTGCCGAGAGCTTGCGCCCGCGGCCCTTCGGGCGGTCGGGACGGGTGACGACGAGCTGCGGGCGGTGGGGGCTGCCGGCGAGCCGGCCGAGCACGGCGGCAGCGAAGTCAGACGTCCCGAGGAAGACGGTGCGCGCCACGTGGCGGCCAGACGCCCTAGGCGACGCCCGCGGCGGCCTGCTCGGCCTCGCGCAGGGCGCGCATCGCGGCCTTGCGCTGCTCGCGGGTCGTGCGGTCGAGGATCAGCACGCCGTCGAGGTGATCGATCTCGTGCTGGATGACGCGCGCCTCCAGGCCGGTCGCCTCGATGACGAGCTCGGCGCCGTGCTCGTCGTGCGCGCGCACGAGCACCGCGACCGGCCGCTCGACGTCGACGTGGATCAGCGGCAGGCTGAGGCAGCCCTCCTCGGAGATCTCCTCGTCACGGCTGGACCATTCGATCTGCGGGTTGACGAGCGCGACCGTCGGACTGTCGGGCTCCACGCGGTAGACGAGCACGCGGTGGGAGATGCCGACCTGCGGCGCCGCCAGGCCGATGCCGAGCGCGTCGTGCATGAGCCCGGCCATGCGGGCGACCTCGTCGCGCAGCTCGTCGTCGAAATGCTCGACCGCGCGCGCCTTCGTCTTGAGGATCGGATCGCCGAGCTTGCGCACGTAGCGCAGCGCAGCGTCGCGGCGCGCGAGGACCTCGGGGTCCAGCGGCGGCGGCGCGGTCGGCTGCTCTTCGATCGGCTCGATGTCGTCGGCCATGGGGTTTGAGTCTAGATCGCGCGCTACTGCGGATCGACGTCGACGGAGAACGCGACACCGCGCCGGGCGCGCTCGCCGGCAACCGCCGCGACCGCGGCACCCGCCGCCTGCACGGCGAGCGCGCGCTGCGTGCCCTTGATGACGAGCTGCGCGCGCTCGCGCCCGCGCAGGCGAAACAGCGGCGCCGGTCCAAGCACGCCGGCGCCCGCGATCTCGCCCAATGCGCGGCGGACCGCCCCGGCCGCGTCGATCACGGCATGCGCGTCGACGGCCGAGCAGACGATCCGGATGAGGTGCGAGAACGGTGGGTAGCGCAGCGCCTCACGGCGGGCCAGCTCGCCGGCGAGGAAGCCGTCGGCGTCGTGGCGGGCCGCTGCGGCGATCGAGACGGCGCCGGGGTCAAGCGTCTGCACGAGCACGCGGCCGCCGCCCGGTCCGCGCCCCGCGCGCCCCGCCAGCTGCGTGACGAGCGCGAAGGTCCGCTCCTCGGCACGGAAGTCGGGGAAGCGCAGCGTGCCGTCGGCGTCGAGGACGACCCCGAGATCGACGTCGGGGAAGTCGTGGCCCTTGGCGACGACCTGGGTGCCGACCAGCACGCCCCGGTCTGCGCCCTGGAAGCGCGCCAGCAGCGCGCCGGCGTCCT
>JBBSQG010000522.1:0-2159 GCA_038258125.1 Solirubrobacterales bacterium | reverse complement strand
TCGTCGTCGTCCACGACGACGACGACCACGCCCTCGACCTCATCGAGGAGATCTCCGAGTATGCGTGCGGGCCCGTGATCGTGCTGCTTGGCGAGCACAACCCGGACTTCGTGCGCAGCGCGACCGAGCGCGGCATCGACGCGTTTGCGCGACCGCAGTTCGACTCCGAGGTGCAGGGGGCGATCGAGCTGGCGATGAAGCGCCACGCGGAGACCAGCCGCCTGACCGAGCAGATCGAGCAGCTCGAGAGCGCGCTGGAGCGGCGCGGCACGATCGAACGCGCCAAGGGCATCCTCATGGAGCGCCACAGCGTCGACGAGCGCCAGGCCTTCGAGCTGCTGCGCCAGCAGGCGCGACGGTCCAACCGGCGCGTGTTCGAACTCGCCGGCGCGGTCGCCGATGGCCTGTCGCTGCTGCCCAACCGCGCCGAGTAGCGCCGGGGTGGCCTACGGCGCGCCCAGTCGGGGTACCCGTCCGGCCAGACGATGATCGACACGCTGAAGGCGACCTTCAAGAAGTTCCAGGCCGACCAGATGGCCGACCGCGCGGCGGGCCTGACCTACTACGTGATGATGTCGCTGTTTCCGGCGCTGCTCGTCGGGATCTCGCTGCTGGGGCTGCTCGGCGATCGCTCGCTCGTCGCCAGGGCCGTCGGCTACGCGTCTGACAACGGCGCTCCGGCCGAGGTCACCGACGCACTCGGGGCACTTCTGACGAAGACGGTCGACTCGGCCGGCGGCGCCGTCTCAGGCGCCCTCGTGCTCGGTATCGCGGTCGCGATCTACGGCGCGTCAGGCGCCTTCGGCGGTGCCGGCCGCGCGCTGAACGGCGTCTACGGCGCGCAGGAGACGCGTAGCTTCTTCGTCCACAAGCTCGCCGACATCGGCTTCACGCTGGTCGTCATCGCGCTGGCACTTGTCGCGCTCTTCTCGGTGTTCCTCGGCGGAGGCCTGGCCAACGACCTGTTCGCAACGATCGGCCTCGGCGACACGGCGGCCTCGATCTGGCGCGTCGCGCGCTGGGCGGTGGCGATCGCGGCGGTGCTCGGGATGTACTCGATCGTCTTCTCGTTCGCGCCCGACCTGGACGCCCGGCGGCGGCGGATCATCAGCCCCGGCGCGCTCGTCGGCGTCGCGATCTGGATCCTCGCCTCGGCCGGCTTCTTCTTCTACATCGCGAACTTCGGCAAGTACGGCGCGACCTATGGAGCGTTCGCCGGCGCCGTGATCCTGCTGCTGTGGCTGTACCTGTCGAGCATCGCGTTCCTCTTCGGTGCCGAGCTCAACAGCGTCGTCGACGGTCGCGGTCGCGCCAGGCCGGTACGGCCGGCGAGCGCGGACGCGGCAGCGAGCGCCGGCAACGGCCGGCCCATCGACGGGTACGGGCGCGACGCGCTGGCGCCACCCGAGGGCGCGGGCAGCCGACCACCCGACTAGCCGGGCAACGGATGGCGCATTGGGGGCGGATATAGCCCCCAAGGTGCCATTCACGGGTCCGATGCGTCGGCCAGCGGGCGAAGCGTCAGATCCTCGCCGTAGGAGCACAGCGCCCGGCGGGCCGGGCAGGTCTCGCACAGCTCGCGGTGGGGCGTCGGCGTGACGGGATACTCGCCCGCCAGCAGGCCCGCCGCGAGCACCGCGAGCTCGGCCTCCAGGCGATCGGCGTCGGCGGCCTCGAAGCGCTCGGCGACCGGCTCGGCGGGCCGCTCCAGGAACGCGTAGGCGACCTCGACACGGGGCGCGCCGCCGCGCAGCGCCGCCAGCGCGTAGACGCGCTTCTGCACGCCGTAGCGCCGTTCGACGTACTCCTCGAGATCGGTGCCCGGCGCCAGGCCATCGGTCTTGTAGTCGATGACGAGCTGGCCGCCGCGCTCCTGCACGAGCACGTCGACGATGCCGGTCAGCAGCGTGTCACCGAGCGGGACCGTGAAGGCGTGCTCGCGGTGCACGGCACGCGCCTTCGCCAGCCGGCGGGCGAGCGGCGAGTCGTTGAACGCTGAAGTCATGCGCACGACGTCGGCGGCCTCCTCGGCGGTGAGCTTGATTCCCCAGCCGCTCGCCAGCTCGGCCGCGTCGGTGCCCGCGTGCTCGAGCATCGCGTGGACGAGCGAGCCGCGCGTGCGGGGATCGAGGCCCGGCGCGGCCGGCGGTTCGGCCGGC